>CAYSFT010000029.1:0-26270 GCA_964430755.1 uncultured Lachnospiraceae bacterium
TGGTAGCTATTTCTCTTTTTATTTGTCACCTATCAATTGTATCACAACATTTTTGAAAAAATTATATGTTTTTTCGACTTTTTTTCGACAAACAAATACTGCCGCAGGCAATAAATCCGCAGCAGTACCGTAAATATTAATTTTTAACGGACATTTACCAAATCGTCCAACCGCCGTCCATAACAAGTGTCGCGCCGGTGACATACCCTGCCGCATCCGAGGCGAGGAAAACAACGGGCCCCTTGATGTCGTCATCGTTTGCCCATCTGCCAAGCGGGCAGTTCTCGATATAAGTGCTGACAAAGCCTTTTTTATCGGGATTATCCGAAAGTCCGGGGTTAAATCCGCCCGGAGCGATACAGTTGACTCTGATACCGTGCTTACCGTAACGTCCTGCCATATATTTGGTGAGACCGACCATCGCCCATTTTTCCGTCGTATAGTTGACGGGCTGATCCCCCATCGATTCGGGATAAAACGGGAAATGCGGACAGTCTATACCGCGCATCGAGCTTATATTAATGATATTTCCGCCGCCCTGCTTTATCATATGCTCGATAACAGCCTGCGAAAGAAGTATCTGTCCATTGAGATTTGTGCTCGCCGAAGCCTGGAGCTGTTCGCGTGTGGCACTTGAGAGCGGTGTCATATTTCTGCGGTCAACAGCATTATTAACGAGAATGTCGATCTTACCGTAACGCTGCATCACCTCGCTGACAAATGACTTAATGGATTCGTCACTGTCAAGGTCGAGCGAGATACCAACCGCTTCATATCCCTCGGCGCGGAGTTCTTTTGCAAGCTCCTCGCATTTTTCTCCGTTTCTGGAAGCAATGACAACAGAAGCTCCTGCCTCACAGAGTCCGCGTGAGATACTTGCGCCGTAAAGTCCGCGTCCGCCGGTAACTATGGCAACACGTCCATTGAGTGAAAACAAATCGTTTATGTGACTCATCCTCACACCTCCTCGCCTGAAAAGCTATAACGAGCCGCACCTGTTTCCTCGTCATACGACTCCATCGTGAACTTAACGCCTGCCTTTTCGGCGAGCGTACTCATAACAGTTTCAGTCGTGTAACGGTACCATGGCGAAACAACACGTCCGGTCGCTTTAAGGTGCTTCACCGCCGGGCAATAATTTACGTTTACAGTAAGTTTCTCACCATCACGGATAATCTCCACAGCATCGGAAGCCTTTTCCTTTTCATAGGTGTCGCGTATCTTGTCGGCGATCGCATCAATACCGCGGCTTGCGATATCGGCAATTTCCTTTCTGTATACGTTTTCGGTGTAACGCTTCAGATAATCTTCAACAACCGAAAGACCGTAGTTTTCACCAAGATAATGTATACCCATGTTCATGCTGCTGTGGAAATCACGGTGAAAATACTCGTTTTCCGAGGCACGGACTTCAAGCTTTTCCGTGTTTTCATCAATTATCACACGTCCGTCGAAAACCTTTGGATCGTAGATAAGGAGTGAACAAGCAGCCTTATCGACGCCGCGAAAATCGCACAAATATTTAAGTCCGACCTCTTCAATTGCCGCACGGTAAGAATCGCAGTGCAGGCAATAGTCGTGATACGGTGTGATACCGATCTCGTCTTTTAATTTGATGAGTCTGCCCTTTGACGGACATTTATACATAACATTCATATACCATCCGGCTTTTTCGTTAAGATAAATGGTACAGTCAGACGCCTCCTCGGTGAGAGTTCCCGACCAATATGAGAAGCAGCCGCGAATACCCTCTTTTTTGACAAAATTTATAAGCGGAATACCGTCTCCCGTTGGTTCAAAAAGGTATTTCCAGAAGCGATCGACCTCGTCTCTGCCGTAATGGTCTTCGAGATAGGTAAAAAGCTCGCTGTAAGCAGGAATAAATTCTGTACATGAAATCATTTGAGTTACCTCTTTTCAATAAATTAATATTGGAAATAAGGATCCTCCACAATTGTTTGCGCCGCAGTTTCGCCGAAGTATACGTCAGTAGGCTTGTCACGAAGCTGGAGCACAGAGCCCGGAACCTCCTGATTCGGCTTTCCGAAGATGCACATACGCGATGTGAGTCTCTGCCACGATACGTATGTACCTGCAGTGGTAAGGCTATGGGTGTCCAAAACGTACTTTGCTCTCATAGCTTCTCTCGGACCGATCATTGCGCCCTTCGGAGGTACATTCGCGATGTCACCCGAGCAGCCGAACGAACCGTGAAGCGAGTTCTGTGCGATAGTGAGCATATGAAGATTTGCAACCTTTGCTCCCTGATCGAGATACTCCTCCATTGTCGGCTTGAACCAGTCGTCAACCGGGTCAATGAATGCAAGGTGACCGGGCCAGCCGGGACCAAAGTATACAACATCGGCGTCGCCGTCAGCCTCGATCATCTTCGAGAAGTCGGGAGTGGTCTTGTTGCTGTGATAGATGAAGTTCTCCTCCTTGAAGCCAAGGTCGAGAATGTTTGCAACCATGAAGCGGTAGAAAGCGTTACCGAAGCCTGCCTTGTATGAAAGAGGCGCGATGTTGCCATCCTCGTCTGCCCATTCGTCCATCATATAGAACTTGACATTGCGGCAGTTTGTTCCGAGCTGACGGAGAATGTACGCAGCCTTACGATACTCGGGACCGGGATTCGGCATGATCATGATGCATTTCTTATCATATCTGTCCGAATCAACGATTCTCTTTACAATGTCAGCAACGATAAGAGTTTCAATATCATCGTCCTTGACAAGGTGAAGCGTCATAGAGTCCGCATTCGGATGCTTCTTGCCGTCCAGAGCAGCAATATCCTCATATGTTATCTTGCGTACACGCTCGAGATCCTCCTGATCCTTGAAGGGATAAAAGTCTGCGGGCTTAAATGTGAAGTTGTCATTTCCGTAAATCATAATTCTTTCTCCTTTTTGTCCCAAATGAGGGGACGATAATTTTATTTTGGGGAACCGACCGAATGGCAGCCGATTCCCATATTTATGTGACTTGATTTAAAATTAATACTGGAAGAAGTAATCAGGCTCAATAGTAGCCGCAGCCAATTTGCTCATGTATACGTGAGTGGGCTTGTCGCGCAGCTGAAGAATCGACGCCGGAACCTCCTGACTCGGCTTTCCGAAGATGCAAAGACGGGATGTGAGTCTCTGCCACGAAACGTGAGTACCTGCTGTGGTGAGCGAATGAGAATCAATAACCTCTTTAGCCTTCATAGCATCTCTCGGACCCATCATAGCGCCCTTCGGCGGAACCTTTGCAATATCACCGGAGCAGCCGAACGAGCCGTGGAGAGAGTTCTGAGCGATAGTCAGCGGATGGAGACTTGCAACCTTTGCGCCCTGCTCGAGATATTCTTCCATTGTAGGCTTGAACCAGTCGTCAACGGGGTCGATGAACGCAAGGTGACCGGGCCAACCGGGACCGGAGTAAACAACGTCAGCCTCACCGTCCTGCTCGAGCATCTTCGAATAGTCGGGAGTGATCTTGTTGCTGTGATAGATGAAGTTCTCTTCCTTGAAGCCAAGATGAAGAATCTTCGAAACCATGAAGCGGTAGAAAGCGTTACCGAAGCCCTGCTTGTAGGAAAGCGGAGCTATGTTTCCATCCTCGTCTGCCCACTCGTCCATCATGTAGAACTTGACGTTACGGCAGTTTACATTCAACTTATCGAGCATATATGCAACCTGAAGATAACCGGTGTTGGGGTTCGGCATGATCATTACGCACTTTTTGTCATATCTGTCCGAATCAATAATGCGCTTCACCATATCGGTAACGAAGTACATTGACTGCTCTCCGGGCTCCGGAATATGAATATGCATCGAGGGAGAGGTCGGATGCTTGCCGTTCATTGCAACGATATCCTCGTATGTAATGGCACGAACGCGATTGATTTCATCAATATCCTTGAAAGGATAGAAATCTGCGGGTTTGAATTTGAAGTTGTCGGGTCCGTTAATCATAATTGATGATCCTCCTAAAAAATTATTTAATTTTCTCGACTGTGTCGAGAATTTTTTCAACCACGTGCTGACCGAACTTTTCGCCGATCACCGACGTATCGGTCTCGTAACCGCCGAAAGTAAGTGCTTCCGGTGTATGAACATATCCCGGCAGACAGCCGTTAGTTGTTTCATTGAAAACAACCATACCAAAGCCTGCCATTGCCTTAACATAAAGCGCATATTCAACGAATATTTCGCCGGGAACGCCAATCACGCAGAGTCCGCCGAGGTTGAACGTCTGAATCTCAACGGGACTTTCGTCTTGAACTCTGTCTAACTTTTCTCCGTTCTTTATCTTAAGCGCATACGAAAGCTTATTCTCGGAACCAAGGCACTTGAGGTTAGCGTTCTGCCAAAGCAGATATTCCTCACGCTTCTCAGACTTGCCGTATTTTGCGTAAAGCTCCTTATAAACCGCAGTGTCGTGCAGGACCTGCTTTTCAAGCAGCTCGATGGGACCGAAATCGCGAAGCTCCATCTCCATTGTGGCAGATGCTGTTTTGATCTCGATATCAGAAAGCCACTTCATCTTCGTGATAGCCTCGCAGGCAGCCTTACCGATCGCACGTCCGACACGCTCTGCCTCGCCGAAGCTTTCACCGTTGCGGTAATAGCGGCTCGACTGATTGCCCGATGCACCCTGACCGAAGCCGGAAAGTGCCGTGGGATATGTTTCTTCAATCTGCATCTTAACGTATGCCGGATAGTCGGCAGTACAGTTGTTTTCCCACTCATGGATGAATGTCGGGTGAAGTGCATAGTTTACAAGCACGCCGCGAATATCGCCCTTCATGTCCTTTACAGCCATAACGGAAACAAGCGGATCATGTGGACCGCCGGGCATACGACGGTTACCGCCAACGCCCTGCTTTGCACCGCAAAGAGCCACATTGTATGCAAATTCGCCGTCGAAAGCGGTATTCTTTGCCTGAGCGACAAGGTCTGCGATTGCAGCGATAACGTCCTCAACATAAGCGTCACGCTTGGGATCAGCGGTTGCGGGATCATCATCGGAAACATTTTTGTATGTACGCGGTCCCGAATGGGTGTGTGTACAGGTGATCATGATATTCTCACCCTTGATACCGCACTTTTTCTCTGCAAGCTCACGAGCCTTCATAACATAGGGCTTCGAGAAATAAATCAGATCAAGCGTTACCATTGCAACGGCATTTTCACCGTTATCAAGATACATACAAGCGGCATAAAGCGGATCGTGTGCACCTGTGTTAAATCTGTCATAATGCGGATATCCCATCAGCGAAAGTCCCGTCGGGGGAGTGATATCCACTCTTGCAAATCCTGTTTTCAACATAACTCTTTCCTCTTTTCTTAATAAATCTTATTTAACGTGCTCGACAAGCTCGAGAACAGTCTTTACAACCTTGCGTCCAAAGCCCTGAGCGAGCATGGATGTGTCAGTTTCGTAACCGCCGGTAACGATTGATTCGGGAGTGTACATATAGCCGGGGAGGTCACCGTTGGTAAGCTCGTTAACAACAACCATACCGAAGCCTGCCATAGCCTTTATGTAGAGTCCGTACTCAACAAATGCTTCGCCCGGGAAGCCGACAACGCAAACGCCGCCAAGGTTGAACACCTGAATTTCCGCAGGATTCTCATCCTCGAGCATTTCGATCTTAACGCCCTTATTCTGCAGCTTAACGTAACCGAGCTGATTCTCCGAGCCGAGGCACTTGAGGTTTGCATTCTGCCAGAGATAGTATTCTTCACGGTTTGTAGACTGACCGTACTTCGCGTAAAGCTCCTTATAAACTGCGGTATCGTGCTCAACCTGCTTTATGAGCTCTTCCTCTGTACCGAAGCTGCGAAGATCAATCTCGATTTCGGTGGATGCAGTCTTGATCTCGATATCATCAAGCCAGTTTGCTTTTTCGATAACGGTGTTAGCCGCCTTACCGAGCGCACGTCCGACACGCTCTGCCTCATCGTAGCTTTCGCCCTGACGGTAGTAACGGCTCGATTGGTTACCCGAGCAGCCCTGCGAGAAGCCTGTGAGAGCATCCTTATAAACTTCTTCGATCTGCATCTTGAGGTAGCAAGGATAGTCTGCGGTACAAACAGTGCTCCACTCGTGAATGAATGTCGGATGGAGAGTATAGTTCACAAGCGCACCGCGAACAACATCGTTTTTATCCTTAACAGCCATAACGGAAACAAGCGGATCGTGAGGGCCACCGGGCATACGACGGTTACCGCCAACACCCGATTCAGCGCCGCAGATTGCAGTACCATAAGCGAAGTAACCCTCAACTGCGTTTGCCTTTGCATCGCAAATAAGGTCAACGAGCTTTGCAATAACGCTGTTGATATATTCCATCGGCTGCTTTCTGCCCTTTTCGAGGTCTTCAACATCAATGAAGCCCGATGCTGCAGGGCCCGAGTGCGTATGCGAGCAGCTGAACATAATGTTTGCGCCCTTGATGCCGCATTTTTCTTCTGCTTTACGGCGAACCTCTGCCGCATATATCTTCGAGAAGAACAGAAGATCAAGCGTGATCATTGCAACAGCTTCCTTGCCGTTGTCAAGATACATACAAGCCGCATAGAGCGGATCGTGTGCGCCGGTATTGTTTCTCGGATAATGAGGATAACCCTCAAGCTCTATACCCCGCGGAGGGGTAATATCAACTCTTGTCATTCCAATCTTTAACATAATAGTAACTCCCTTATTTAATAAATTTGCCTTTCAGCATAACATTCTCTACATTAAATCCGTCATCAACGATAACGATATCGGCTCTCTTGCCGACTGCGATACTACCAAGCTCGCTTCCCATACCGATAGCTCTTGCAGGGTTGCGTGACGCCATAAGGAACGCATCGTTAACACTGCATCCGATATGCTTCATAACATTGGCACAAGCCTTATCGAGAGTAAGCTTGCTTCCGCAAAGTCCACCGCTCGAATCAAACTGCAGGTCTGTGATATGTGCAAACTCCGGAGGTGTCGGCTCATCGCTGACGTAGCTGTCGGAAATAAGCACAACCTTGTCAATACCCTTAACAAAAAGGATAAACTCCTGCATATCAGCGGGAACGTGAATTGCCTGCGAATCACAGATCATTTCACAGTAGATGTCCTTATCCATGAGACAAGCCTCATCGGGGCCACAGCTTCTTGTGCCGCCAGATGCAGGTGTAACACGACCGGTTGCATCCATGCAATGCGTCTGCAGACCGATGCCGTACTTTTTGAGTGCCTTAACCTGCGCAGGTGTCGCTTCGCTGTGACCGACGGCAAAAACCACCTCGGGGTTAACAAGCTTCGCCTTTGTTAAGAACGGTTCAAGTCCGGGACGCTCGGGAGCAATTGCCCAAACCTTTGCGTGCTTACCTGCCGCTTCAACGACTTCGTTGTAATCCTCGGCTTTGATCTCGCCTCTCCACTTGTTGTTTTCAAGCTGAGCACCGTACTTCGGATTCATGTAAGGTCCTTCCATATAGAAGCCGCCGATGGCATTACCTGCCATACCCTGTCCCATTGCCGCTTTTACTCGCTCGATTGAAGCAAGAAATTCTGCCTTTGTGAGATCGTAGTAAAGCGTCGGGAGAACCGTCGTTTCGCCGTGAGAGAGGAAAAACTCTGCTGCGGCAAGCGGATTTTCATAGAAAAAGTGACCGTTTCCGCCGTGAACGTGAATATCAATAAATCCGGGGCCGACATATGCGCCCTTTGCGTCGTAAATCGAAGCACCATCGGGAATCTTCACTTCGTCAGCGCTTCCGACTGCCGCGATTCTGTCCCCGTCGACAAGAACAACGCCGTTTTCGATAATCTCATATTCAAGCACAACGCGTGCATTTTTTATCGCTGTCATCGCTATCACTCCTTGCCCCAAAGCTTTGCCGCAAGCTTCTTGTATTTACCGTATTTCTTCTCATATGCCGCAGTACGCTCCGAGGGATTGTATACCCCTGCGGTTTCAAGCGGCGGTATGTCATCGCCGACAGCCTGTGCCGCAAGTCGCGCTGCACCTGCGCCGGCAGCCTCAATAACCGTCGGAACCTTGAGCTGCATTCCCGTCACATCGCAAATTATCTGCGACCAGAGCTTACTCTTTGCTCCTCCGCCGAGAAGTATCAGTGTATGTATGTTACCGTATGCTTCCATAGTTTCGAGAATGGCGCGTATCTGGAAAGCAATACCCTCCATAACAGCCAGCGCAAAATCGCCTCTCTGTGTTGCGAGGTTTACGCCGTAGAAGCAACCCTCTTCGGAAATAATATCCTCATCGTCAGCGCTTCCTGTCATATAAGGCATAAATATGAGCGAGCTTCCGCGCTCACGTGCCTCCTCCGCCTCTTTATCTATGGTAACGTAATCTTCATCTTTAAACATCAGATCTCGTGTGAAACGCAGACAAGTACCTGCCGTACCGATAGTACCCTCTGTGACGAAAGCATTAGGTTCGACATAACCGCACCAGCCAACACCGGTGTTTATCTCGGTCTTTGCCTCATTCCACAGCTTTGTGATAGCCGCCGCGGTGCCGAGCGAGATGGTCATAACACCATCACGAAGTCCAACACCGTGCGCCGCACATTTCTGATCCTGTGCACCCACGCCGACCACGCAGTCTTCGGAAAGTCCGAGCTTCTTTGCAACCTCGGGGAGAACTTTTCCTGCAGATTCGCCGCCAAAAGCAAGACTCGGCAGTTTTTCTTCTTCAATGCCGTAAAAATCAAGTATCTCACGGCTCCAGCATAAATTCTTAAGGTCGTACATGAGTGTTCCCGAAGCCATACTGTGATCGGTCACGCAGTTACCGGTGAATTTCGCAATAAGAAAATCCATTGGCATGAGGAATTTCCATGCGTTCTTAAATATCTCCGGCTCATGCTTTTTCCACCAAAGCAGCTTGGGAAGTGTGTAAGCGGGATCAATTTCCTTTCCCGTATGTGTAAATATCTTCTTTGATCCGAAATCCTTTTCGATCTGCTCCGCCTCGTCCCCTGCCCTGACGTCAAGCCAGTTAATAGCATTGCAAAGCGGCCTCAAATCGCGGTCAATCGGAACGACCGTTATACCCTGGGAGCTTATCGAGATGCTCTTTATTTCCTTTGCGGATATACCCGCCTTTGAGATGGCACGCTCGGCAGTTTTCAGAGTCAGCTCCCACCAAAGCTCCGCATCCTGCTCTGTCCATTTTTCCTTGGGCGTTATCAGCCCGTATTCCTCATATGAGGCAGCAAGCTGCGACAGCTTTTCATCAAACAGAATACTGCGACAGCCAGTTGTACCTAAATCGATTGCCAAATAAATCGACACAGCCCTTACCTCTTTTCACGTGTAAATGCTAAAAATCTTCCAAGTAGCGTATAAGTCTCGCGGCGGCAATATCACACACCACCGCGAAACCCATACCCATTTGCACTGCTCCTCGGGGAGCAATACTATATAGACTCTTCTTTTCCTAAAATTTTCTTCCGTTTTTTCTAAAATTCTTTCTTCCGGTTCTGTAAAAATGTTACGAGCCCTTATCCCTTAAGCTCGCCTATGCGGATAAGCTCCGCTCTGACATTAGCGATTGCAGTTTCCGTTACGGGACTGTTATAATCCTGCGCAAAGTCGCCCTCGTAACCGAGCATATTCATTGCTGCTGTGAAAGCAGGCATGAGGTCGTTTGCAAGGAAGCAGTCACGAAGCGCAGTGATATTGTCAAGACAAGCTGCCGCTGTGACATAGTCGCCCTCATTCATCGCCTTAGTCATCTTTCCGGAGTTATAAGGCGTGCAGGCAAACATACCGTCAAGACAGTTGTCAAGTCCCCATTTATATGCAATATCACACATATCGAGTCCCGAATAAACCGTTATAAAGTCTTTCGGCACATTCGGGTTCAGCTTCAGCTTTCTGAACATAATCGTGTCTGCAGACTTGATACCTGCAAAGTTCGGCACAGTTTCAAGCAGTTCAAGAACCATATCATATGTGATCTTTACCTGAGTTACAGGCGGCAGGTCGTAAAGCAGAATCTTATGCTTTGTCAGTGCTGCAACGCTGCGGAAAAAGTTCATCATCTGAGTTCGGTTGGGTGCAGCATAGAACGGTGCTGTAAAAACAAGTCCGTCGATATCAAGCTCCTCAAGAGCCGCGATTCTTCTCTTAACTCTTGCAATCGAGGTGTCCATTGCTCCGATAAAGAGCGGAACACGTCCTTTGTTTGCTTCAACGGCAGTTTTTGCGACTTCGGGATAAACATCGTCGCGGATAAATGCTTCAATACCCATGCTTCCCATGCAGAGAAGTCCGACGGCACCTGCGTTTATCTGATCATCAATATGTTTTTTTAAGCTTTCTGCAACAAGGTTACCCTCTTTGTCGAGAGGTGTACCGAGCGCAGGAACAAAACCGGATTTCATTTTATGTATCTCCTTATCTCTTGAGCTGGAGATCGTAGTGAGGATCATATGCCTTTTCCTCGTCGGTGAACTTATGGAGAGTGTTGATAACCTCACCGTTGTTCCACTTGCGATCTTCGATATCGTCGGTTGTACCCATAACGGTTACGTTAAGCTGACGGCGACGTGCACGTACATGGTCCCAGTCAACGAAGTAGATGTGAGCGAACTCACCGCCGTCAAGAACGCCGTCCTTGATGGTCATGGTCTCGCTTCTGCCGAAGAATACGGAACGGAGATGACCGTCGGTGTTCATGGATGTGAAGTCACCGGGCTCGTTTACGTATCTGCCGAACTGAGCGTGGATCGGTCCGGGATGACGGTAATCACCCTCGTCAACATAGTCGGGGATCATCTTGCGCATGATGTCGAGAAGGTCATGCTGGAGATACTCGAGATCGAAGCTGTCGATATCGTGAGAGCACTCCTGAATCATAACCGAGCAGGTTGTGTGGTGAGAAGCAAGGCAAACAGTACCGTTCTTGATACCGGAAGCCTTAACGATCTCGATAACTTCCTTCGAAACATCGTGGAAGGTGGGGATCCAGCCTCTGGACTGGAGCTCGAGTTCTTTCTGATAAACCTTAAATTCCATTTTAAAATTCCTCCTGAAAATTTATTATTTTTTAATGGATAACTTATTTATTGCGCTCGTCCCAAGCACGGCGTACAGCGGCGATCATTTCATCGACCATAGCTGCACGGTCTGCCGCCTTCGCGACACCCGAGGACGAACCGGTTGCATCTGCACCTGCGATGATGGT
The DNA here is from genome assembly GCA_964430755.1 of uncultured Lachnospiraceae bacterium. Lineage (GTDB taxonomy): Bacteria > Bacillota > Clostridia > Oscillospirales > CAG-272 > Flemingiibacterium. The sequence continues at coordinate 11,189 of CAYSFT010000029.1, forward strand.
GTTATAAACATCCTCGCCGTTTGCAATTCCTGCCGCGGTGAGAACGAGAATATCCTCGTCAACATCCTTAACCGACTTTGTCGCAGCCGAAACATATTCCGGTCCAACACTGACGCCTGTTCCGATAAGCTCGGAAGGCTCGGCAACGATAATGTCGGGCTTGAGAGTTGCGATCTTGCTTGCATCTGCAAGAGAATCTGCACAAACGATGGTAGTGAGACCAACCTCGTCCGCTCTCTTGATTGTTTCGCCGAGAACACTGAACTCAAGCGGCTTTTCGCAGTGATTGAGCATTACGCCCTCTGCACCTGCGGCAACGAGAGACTCGGGAAGGATGTCTGCAAGTCCGCGTCCGGGGTAGATGGGATCCATGTGGGGCGCGAAAACATGGATGTTTTTTGTTGCTTCACTGACACGTCTGATGTCAACAACGGGAGTCGTGAAGATAATGTCAACGCCGTATTTTTCGCTTGCGGCGTCCGCAGCCTTTGCAAGCTCGAGGATATCGTCACCGTAAAGATAAGATTTCGGTCCGATCTCGAAGAAAGGCGCTTTGATCTTTCGCTTATTCTGCAAAAAAATTCCCTCTTTCTATAATAATATTATACAAGAAAATTATACCGCAAATTGAGCTCAATGTCAACGATATTTTCAATTTTTTTACCATTTTCTAACCGAATCAAAAGTTTACACAAAAATATCGTCGATTTATTGTCTATTTTGCGAATTGACTTTTTTAAAGAAAAATGATATTATCTAAATAGCAAATCAAAAAGCAAAAAGAGAGGTACAATGAAATGATAAGTGAAAACGCATTAAACGCGGCAAAAAACGCATATGATATCGAAGCCGCGTGCATTAACGAAATGAAAGAATATTTCGACGACGAAGCCTTTTCAAAGGCAGTTGAGCTTCTTTCAAAGGCAGAACGCATCGGCGCGGCAGGTTGCGGACATTCGGGCATCATCTGTCAGCATTTTGCGCATCTTATGTGCTGTATTGAGCGTCCTGCGCGCTTCATCTCCCCTGCCGAGGCAGTACACGGTGCAACAGGTTATCTCCAGAAGGGCGACGTTATGATATTCGCTTCCCGCGGCGGTAAAACCAAGGAGCTTCTGCCGATACTTGACATCTGCAAGGCGAAAGAAGTAAGCGTTATCTCGATAACCGAAAATCTCGAATCGCCGCTTGCGCTCGGCGCAGATGTTGTTTTAAAACAGCACGTAAACCGCGAAACCGACAAATGGAACGCTCAGGGAACGACCTCAACGACCGCACTTTGCATGATATTCCATGCGCTTCAAGCGGCAGTAATCGAGGAAACCGGTTATCAGGCTGAACAGTTTGCGCTCATTCATCCGGGCGGAGCTGTTGGCGAGCGTCTTAACAAAAAAAGTCTTTAATTTGGAGGACAGGGTTCAATGGCTGACAGTAAACTGAAAATTGATATTCGCAGAAATGCCATTCTCGAAGCACTGAAGCGCGACGGAAAGGTCTATGTATCGCAGCTCAGCGAAGCTCTTGGCGTCACCTCTGTTACAATAAGAAACGATCTTGACACCATGGAGCGTGACGGATATCTCATCAGAATGAACGGTGGCGCTGTTTATTCAAACCGAAATGCGGAAAAATCCGACAGCTCGTCAAATGGCAATGTTCCCTGTCAGAAAGAAAAAGAAGCCATCGCAAAAACGATATCCCGAATGATCAAAAACGGTGACACTCTCTTTATCAACTCCGGAACAACGACACAGTTCATCGCCACGGAGCTGAAAGGTCTGACAAATCTCAATATCGTCACCAATTCACTGTCCGTCGCAATGACACTCGGCGGCGTTGCATCATTCCGCGTGATACTTCTCGGAGGTGAGATCAACTCACAGTATGCCTTTACATATGGTGCCGACGCCGAGGAAAAGCTCTCACATTATCATGCAGATTGGGCAATTTTAGCAGTTGACGGAATCGGAGCGGCAAACGGTATAACCACACATCATGCCGAAGAAGCCGTGCTCGACCGCATCATGATAAACAGTGCCGCAAACGTGATAATTGCCGCCGACCACACTAAAATCGGACGCACCGGTTTCTTGCGCGTTTGCGACTGTTCAAAGGGCATTACGCTCGTGACAGACAAATATGAAATTCCATCAGAGATTGAGAGCCTGACCGAAAGCGGAATAACAGTCATTCAGGCATAATTTTTCAATAAAAAAGTCTCCCGACAAGATCAAAAAACTGTCGGGAGATTTAATTTTTTAGTTAAAAATATGCTTCAGTTAAAGCCGAGAAAGAGCCATGCAGCCAAACAAAAAATCAAGAATACAATAGCCACAATGGGAATTATAACGAGATATGCCGACAAAATCATCGCCGGTATATCCTTTTTTTCAACTCCGCCGGAATTTTCAAGCTCCTCACGGAATTTTTCCTGCTTCTCTAAATCGGGCTTTCTGAAAAATTTTGAAAAGAGTGCCATACGATCACTGACCCCTCACTCACTCGGTTTCCTTTCGGTCATTCGCGCGAACTGTCTTTTGTGAATCGTCAAGCTTAAAGAGAAAGTTTCCGTTCTCGTCAATCTTCTTTTCCGGGAAATGACAAGCAACAAAGTGTCCCGGTTCAATTTCCACATAAGGAGGCGGTACACGCTTACACTTATCGCAAGCCATGTAACAGCGAGTGTGGAACTTACAGCCCTCCGGCGGCTTGATCGGGCTCGGGATGTTACCCTCGAGAATGATACGCTCCTTTTTCAGGCTGTCTGCATCTGTGGTCGGGATCGACGAGATGAGCGCAACTGTGTAAGGATGACGAGGATCTTTAAACACCGTTTCCGATGTGCCAAGCTCGACGATATTTCCGAGGTACATAACGCCGATACGGTCGGAAATGTAACGTACAACGGAAAGGTCATGCGAGATGAAAAGATAAGTAAGATTTTCGCGTTCCTTGAGTTCTTCAAGAAGATTGATGATCTGCGACTGAATCGAAACGTCAAGCGCGGATACACACTCGTCACAAACGACGAACTGCGGATTCACGGCAAGTGCACGTGCGATACAAATTCTCTGACGCTGACCGCCCGAGAACTGATGCGGATAACGGTGGAGCATATAGTCCTGAAGTCCGCACTGGCGCATAACATTCAGAATATATTCCTTCATCGCCGCAGAACCGTGCTTGAAGAACCCATGGGTGACAAGTCCCTCCTCGATAATCTGACCGATAGTCATACGAGGATTGAGAGAAGAATACGGGTCCTGGAAGATGATCTGTATATCCTTGCGGAGAATACGCATTTCGGGATAAGTGAGACGGCTCAGGTCAATACCGTCATCGAGCATAGTCTCATACTGTGCGAAAAGCCGATTGTCAGCGTGTTTTGCTTTAAGTGCATTAATAGCCGCAATGTCGCCTTCAAGAAGATTTTCCTCACGGGAAAGCTGCTCTTCCAAAGTCTTTACGCGCTGTGAATACTTGTCGATCTTATTCTTTGCACTCGCCTTTTTGTCAGGCTTAGTCTCAGAATCGTATGCCGTGGTTTCATAGAACTTGATCTCTGTCTTGGCAGCGTTGATTTTTTTCTTTATTGCAGCGATACGAACGTCAGTGTTATATTTTTTAAGAAGTGCCGCCGTACCTTCGCGACAATCATCAAGAGCCGCAAAGCCGCCGAGTATCTTAACAACATTCTGAAATGCCGTCTCAGCTTCTGCCTTGGCAAGATTCATCTGCTGAATCTGGAAGAAGGTCGCCTTTGCACCTGCTGCCTCACACGCCTGTTCGAGCTGTGCCGCCTTTGCCTGACGGTTCTTATAGTCAGCAATCATCTTCGGTGCATTCTTGAGAGTTTTTGCAACATACTTCGGAGCAAAATCGGCAATTGTACGTCCATAGTAAACAGTACTGCCCGCCGTCTGCGGATAAAGCTGAAGAAGAGTTCTGCCGAGCGTTGATTTTCCGCAGCCCGATTCACCGACAAGACCGAAGGTTTCGCCCTTGTAGATGTCTATTGTTATCTCCTCATTTGCGCGGACATAAAGCTGTTCCTTCTGGAAGATGCTCGATTTCGCGATGGGGAAATATTTTTTAAGATTCGTGATCGATAAGAGCTTTTCTGTGTTCGGCACTGGTTCTTACCTCCTTTTCGGGATAGAAGCAACGCACCTTTTGTCCCGGTGCAACCTCAAGAAGCTGAGGCTCCTCCTCAAGACATTTCTGCGTAGCATATTTACATCTTGGAGCAAATTTGCATCCCTTAGGGAGTGCGAGAGGATGCGGAACAACACCCGGGATCGGCTCAAGCTTACCCGTGATATTATCCATGCGAGGAATACTGTACATAAGTCCCTCTGTGTAAGGATGACTCTTTTCACAGTCGGCAAATATAGTTTTTGCTGAGGTCTGCTCAACAACCTGTCCGCAGTACATAACAACAACGTCATCTGCCATTTCGTTTATAACGCCAAGGTCATGCGTGATAAAGATGATAGACGTACCGTTTTCTTTCTGAAGCTCGTTCATCAGACGAAGAATCTGCGCCTGAATGGTAACGTCAAGAGCGGTCGTCGGCTCATCCGCAATAAGTATCTTCGGCTTGCAGGCAAGAGCCATAGCGATCATTACACGCTGACGCATACCGCCCGAAAGCTGATGCGGATACTGACGCATAACCGACTCCGGATTCGGAATCTGTACCGCATAGAGCATCTCGCGAACCTTTTCCTTTGCCTGCTCCTTGGTCATTTTCTGGTGAATTATAAACGGCTCACTGAGCTGTCTTTGAATTGTAAAAACGGGATTGAGCGAGGTCATCGGCTCCTGGAAGATAACCGATATTTTGTTTCCGCGGATATCGTACATCTGCTGCTGTGAAAGCTTTGTGAGGTCGATTCCGTCGAAAATGATCTCGCCGTTTGCGATATATCCGTTACCGTCAAGAAGCTTCAAAATGCTCATCGCAGAAACGGATTTTCCCGAGCCCGACTCACCAACTATACCGATGGTGCGTCCGGGTTCAAGCGAATATGAAACGTCATTAACTGCCTTAACAGTACCTTTTCTTGTTTTAAAATAAGTATGAAGGTTTTTTACTTCGAGTAATGCCATAACTTTTTACCTCCTTACTTTTCCTGGCTGCTCTTGGGGTCAAGAACATCGCGCAGTGTGTCACCGATGATATTGATGCTAATCGTAGCAATCGAGAGGAATATCGACGGGAAGAGCCACTGCCACCAGTAATTCTGAATAACGATACTGTTGTTTGCGCCGTTAAGCATATTACCCCATGTCGGCTGAGGAAGCTGAACGCCGAATCCTAAATACGACAGTGAGGACTCTGTAAGCAGGCATCCTGCAAAGTCAAGTGTCATGCTTACGAGGATAACCGAAATGATATTCGGTAAGATATGCTTGAATGCGATTCTCGACTCCTTAACGCCCATCGCCTGTGCCGCGATTACAAATTCCTTTTCACGCTCTGCAAGCACCTGACCGCGAATCATTCTTGCAAGGCCTGTCCAGCTGAGAAGTCCGAGGATTACCATGATAATGAAAATTCGTGTTTTTTCGTCGATCGAATAGTTACGGATGATAAACGAAAGCATCATCGCAAACGGCAAGAACGGAATAGCCGAGAAAATCTCAGTTATACGCATGAGAAGCATATCGACCCATCCGCCGAAATATCCCGAAAGACATCCGATGATTATCGCAATAATGGACGAAACGATAACTGCCACTGCACCGATGGTCATAGTCATCTTACCGCCGTGGACGATACGTGTAAAGGTATCGCGGCCCTTGTTGTCGGTTCCGAAAAGATATCCGCGCAGACCTGCTTTTGCAGTGAGCTCATCGTCTTCGTTAACCGCATACGACTGCTTGGAGCCTACGAAAATATCATCTGCATCTTTACCGCTTATTTTTGTCTGACCGTCGGAATTATAGCCCCACGCATAAACTTTACCGGTGTCGGTAAGACCAACGATATGCTGTGAACCACCGACGAGCTTTATGTATTTGCCCTCCTCCGGAAGTGCAATCTTGTCTTCACCATAGCTTGAGGTTCCGAAAATGAGAACTTCGCCGCTGTCAAGTAAGAATGCTATGCTGTCTTTAGTTGCCGTAACGTCGACAACATTTGATTTCTTAAGATAATCGCCAACGCTCTCAACCTTACCCTGCGTTGAGGAAATTGCAGACTGCTTGAAGAAGAAGTTTGCCTTACCACCGGATACAGATCCGTCATCCTTCAGAACAACGATTCTGTAATTGGTCATTGCAACCTTTGCGATATCGTCATCCTGCTTTGACAAAATTGTTTGCATATTGTCATAGTTACGTGCGTTGCCCCACATATAAACATGACCGTCAATAACGAGTGCAGTTGCCTGATAGCCGCAAACTAACTGCTGGATCTTTGAAGTGTCGGGAATCTTATAATATTCTCCGTCCTTCTCAAATCCTGCCTCAGCAAGAACAGTGTTCATTGAGATATAGCCGTCTGCCTCGTTAGCATCGCCGTACTGACCGTTGTTTTTATTACCCCAGCCGACAACGTGACCGTCTGTTGTGATTGCGACAACATGGTCAAAGCCTGCAGAAGCCATGAGCACCTTGCCCTCCTCGATAATTTCGGGGAAATCAGAGTAGTCAAGCTTTGTGAGCGCATCCTTGGTGTAACCCCACATATAGAGGGTGTTATCGTTGCTGACACCGACTGTAAAGTTCGAGCAGCCGTTTATATCACGGATGTTTCCTTTGAGCTCTGACGGAACACTGAGCATCGAGAAGTTAGGCGCGATATTCGCCTGAAGATTGTCCGTATAGGTGAGATGCATCGGGAAGAAATAGGGTCCGATGAAAACGAAAAGGAAAAGCGCAATAAGAACGATAAGTGCCGCAACGGCGAGCTTACGTCTGAAAAAGGCTTTAACCGCAAGCTTCGACGGGCTTTCAAGCTTCTCAACAGCGAGAACATCAAGCTCCTTGCTTGCTCCGAAAAACATACGGCTGAACCAACGTCCGAGGGTTGAGAAGAAGCCTTTTTTATTATTTTGATTGTTAGCCATTTTCTCTCCCCCTTACTTATTGACGCGGACACGGGGATCAACAAATCCGTAAGCGATATCCGTGAGAAGGTTTCCAAGCAGTGAAATAATTATGTAGAACATCTGAAGCGCAAGCACAACCTCATTGTCACTTCTCGTCAGAGAGTCGAAGTAAACGCGACCGATACCGTTAAGCGCAAAGATATTCTCTATCATCAGCGATCCCGAGAAGATACCGAGGAACCAGCCGATGACAAGTGTAACGATCGGAATAAGTGCGTTACGCCATGCGTGAGAATAGATGACAGCCTTTTCCTTGAGGCCCTTCGCACGTGCTGTACGAATGCAGTCCATTGAAAGCGCCTCAATCATCGAAGCACGGACATAACGTGTCATACCGCCAAGCGAACAGAACGTCATAACTATAAGCGGCAGAGCGAAATGGTACATTCTATCCCAAAACCGTGCCCACGAGCTCCAGCCGATACTTCCGGCAGTTTGCATACCGGAGACGGGGAACCATCCGAGAACAACGGCAAATAGCCAAATGAATACGATAGCAATAATAAATGTAGGTAAGCTGTAACCGATAATTGTTCCTACCTGAACGCCAACGTCACGCTTGCTACCACGGCGGACTGCGCAGAATATGCCCAAAGGAAGTGTTATTCCAAGAGCTAAGATAGTGGCGAAAATATTAATAAAAATGGTGTTTTTCATAGGTTCTACAAGCACCTCGGCAACAGGCTTGTTGTAGTGAGATGACGTACCGAGATTTCCCTGCAGAATTCCGTTAAAGGAGCCGTCTGAATACGGATATATTCCGAGCCAGCGCCCGTAACGCTCTAAAATGTTACCGTCAAGACCGTACCTGGCCTTCCAGTATTCATAGCGCTCATCAAAATCAAGGAGCTTATTTCCCTCAATTTCACTTTTTGCAGCTGCAGCCGCCTTATCAACGGGCAGCATATTGTATATTAAATAAATAAGCAAGGAGAGGATCAGGAATACCAGAACAATATACAATATTCTTTTGATCACATATTTGCCCATAGGCGACCTCCAAAACAAACGGGGCTGCAACGCCCTGCGATTTTTTCTTGAAATTACATTATAAATTCAATTGAATTATTGATGCGTATTGATAAAAACTGTTAATGAGTATTTGATTTTAAATATGTATCGCGGGATCAATCCATGTCCCTAATCATCATTTGAGGGGACGCCGCACAGCTTATGCACAGCGCCCCCCGTATTTACTTCAAATTCTTCCAACCGGTTGCGGTATCCGGTTTGGAAACAAAGCTATCAAAAATTAGTCCTGATAGTTTGCCCAGAAGTCAGCACCGTCCATGACGAATGCCATCTGGTAGTCATTGTACATATCGGGATTGATAGTCCAGTTGAAGGAGTAGTCATAAACAGCGCTGGTGAAACCGGTTGCAAAGTTAACTGCGTTGAGCTTCGGAGTGCCGTTGTAGCCATAGCCTTCCATACGGTAGAGCTCACCGTAAAGACCGGTCATAAAGTCAGTCGAGGTGTATGTGATGTACATACCGATAGCGCTTGTAGCGTTCTCGTTAGCCTGCCATGCAGTGATAAGCTGGTCAGTAACCTCGTTAGGCTGTGTACCGTACCAGTTGATTGCGAGAGGCATATAGTAGTCTTCGCCAACCTGAACAGTTGCATACTTGTTATCGGTGGAAGCGAATGCCTTGGTCTCATCGTTGAGAGCGTCGCCTTCGAGCTTCTTGTAACGGATGCCGCCAACTGCTGCATCATAAGCAGTACCGTCTGCGTTGTATACCCAGCCGTCTGCTTCAAGAACTGCGATTGCGCTGTCCTTGCTGTATGCATACTCGTTGAGGAGGATCTCGTCTTCAACTGCCTTGTAAGCAGAGTAACCGGTGTAGTAAGGACCGTGTACAACTGCACCGTAACCGCCGGTGAAGGTCTGTGCGAACTCAGGACGGTTGATGGTGTACATGATAGCCTGTCTTACAGAGGTGAACGCTGTCGGACCGAAGTCGCAGCGGATACCGAGCTTACCGTAACCAGCTCTGTCGTAGTGAGTTTCAGCATACTTTTCAGGATTCTTAGCTACAACGTCGAGAGCTGCAACAGTCTCAGCTGCACCGGTAATACCTGCGATAACGTCAACCTGACCGGAGGTGAACTGGTCCATCTGAGTTTCGGTAACAACCTTTACATAGGTGATGGTCTCGATGGAAGCAGTTCCGCGAGCATCGTCACCGGGATAGTTGGGGTTAAGAGTGAGAGTTGCGGTAAGGGTGGAAGCATCATAGTTGCTTACAGTGTAGGGACCGGAGTAAGGAAGTGCGGAATCCCATGCAAGGTTAGCAACGATAGTGTCAGCCTGTACATAAACCTCTGCGCCGTCCTTGATAGCCTTCTCATAGAATACCTCGTTAAGGCCGCAGGAGCCGTCCTCTGCAACAACGATATCGCCGGTGCCGAGGTAGAGAGCGAGCGGATCGGGGCTGAATGCAGCATAACCCATTGTGTAATAGTAGTCAGCATAGTCAGCAGTGATGGTTACAGCAAATGTGTACTCATCGAGAAGCTGAACACCTGCAAAGGTTGCAGCAGCGGTAACGCTCTTAACAACTTCGCCTGCTTCGTTCTTGGTTTCAACAACTTCACCTGCGTTGGTGCCGTTGTATGCCTTGAAAGCATCGAAGCCAACATAGTAAAGACCGGAGTTACCGGAACCGCCTGCAGCTGCGCCAACCGCAGTGCTGTTACCGAGAACGCCTGCAATGTAGTTCTTAGCGGTGATAGCGGAACCATCGCTGAATACAAGGTCATCCTTGATCTTGATGGTGTATGTGAGAGTGCCGTCCTCATTGTATGTAGCAACGGGCTCTTCAGCAAGTGCCATCATGTTCCAAATATAAGCACCATTCTTGTCTGTCTGAACAGTTGCATAACCGCTTGTGAGTGTCTGAACGTCAAGGTCAGACGATCCGGGCGAGGACTTACCCCAGCTGGAGTTACGGAATGCGCCCGAAAGGTCGGTTGCACTGCCGAGGATAACGGAATTTGCTTCGCCGTCCTTAACAGATGCGGCAACGATAGCGTCAGCAGCACTCCAGTAAGGAGTAGTTACGAAGTTTTCGATCTTAGCATTGTAAAGGTCGAAATACTGGTTGGAGTAAAGCGGAATTTCGGGAACAAGGTAGTTCCATCTCTGAATGTAGAGCTTCCACCACTGGTTGAAGATCTCTTCAGAGGTTTCATAAGCGCTTCCCTCGGGAACAACGGTGTTGTAAACCATTGCCATAGAAAGGAAGTCCATACCGAGCTCGTATTCCTTGCCTTCGTATGTAACGTAAGCAAGACCGTCCTTCTCGGTAACCATGTCGATGGTAACATTCTTACCGATCTGATCGTAGACCGATGTATAGTCACCGTGACTTACAGCGCCGGTGTAAGCGGCAAGATTTGCGGGAGCTTCATCAACTTCGGGAGCTGTTGTATCTTCAGCAGCAGTTGTGTCGTCAGCAGCAGTTGTGTCGTCGCCGTCAGCGTTACCACCGCAAGCAGCGAAAGCGCCGAGACAAAGAAGCATCGCCAACATGAGAGCAAGAACTTTTGTCAATTTCATAATCAGGATTCCTCCAAATTTTTTATTCGCACGCCATTTCGGGGAACCGCAAATCCACCGTATGTACGTGCTGAATATTTATTGTAACTGTCCGCAAAATAACATTACAGACATTTACGCATGATTATTATATCACAATTTCCCGAGTTTTGTCAATACGTTTTTTGCATTTTATTCTTCGCGAGCGCAACCTTCTTATGCGCTAATACATTATATAGATAACAAAATAAAGCAAAGGGGGATACAAAAAGAGAGCCGTCCGCGCAGAACAGCTCTCGATCATATACTATGTATTAAAGGTCAATTTTTGGGATATTCACTGCAGAGGTAATAGAGCACAGGCTCATCCTCCTCAATTTCGGGAAAACGTCCGGCAGGCTCATAGAAACGGTTATCCGCATTGTCATCGTTAACCATCGAAACCTCGCCAACGAGCACCTTGCCGTGACCGGGTTCACCCCAGAAGGAATGGTACTGACCGCGCTGCATGGTGATGCTTTCACCGGGCTTCAGAATAACGGTTCCGCCAGCCTCGATTTCATACTTGTGACCGTCAACATAAACGGTTACGGGAGTATCTGCAAGCTCCTCATCCTCGGTTGAATTGTAAAGCTTGACAACGAGATTTCCGCCGCCGCGATTGATTATATCCTCAGATTTATTCCAGTGGAAATGGCAGGGGCAAACCTGTCCCTCATTCGAAATAAGGAGCTTTTCAGCATACGGCTTGTCATATTTCGGATTGTGAATATTACCGTTACGGATAGTGAAAAGGAAAAGTCCAACCTTATCATAGTCGCCGCTTCCGAAGTCGGTGACATCCCAGCCGAGCATATTGTCGCGGATCTCATCGTATTCAGCACCCTTCTCTGCCCACTCCTCGGGAGTCCAGTATGCAAACGGGGGAAGCTTGAAATTCATCTTATTGATGAACTCGATGTTTTCTCTGATAATCTTGTTTACCTCAGAACGTTTCATAATATCACCTCATAAAAATTATATTTTCAACGGCTCTCAGCCGTTATCTTTATATAGATATTGTAACATATTTTCAAATAACAGTCAATGGGTCACGGTTGATTTCGCCTCTACGTTAAGTAGAGTTTTGCCCTCTGTGTCAGCTTTTCTCTCTACATCGTATATAAGTCTTACGCCTTCAAAGAAGCATTGATCTCCTCGGCATAGCGTACCGTTTCCATAGCATCCTTTGCATATTTATCGGCGCCGATCGCATCCGCGTATTCACGGTTGAGTACCGCACCTCCGACGATTATCTTACACCACGGTGCTTTATCGCGAAGCTGCTTTATGGTTTCCTCCATCGCCGGGACGGTCGTCGTCATAAGTGCGCTGAGTCCGACAAGCGGAGCATGAAGACGTATAACCTCGCTGACAACCGTTTCGGGAGCAACGTCACGTCCGAGATCGGTCACTGTAAAGCCGTAATTTTCAAGCAGCAGTTTAACGATATTCTTTCCGATGTCGTGAATATCGCCCTTGACCGTTGCAATAACAAACGCACATTTATCGCTTGCCTTGCCGTCCGACATATTTGACTTGATAACCTCAAAAGCGGACTTCGCCGCTTCTGCACTCATAAGAAGCTGCGGCAGATAAACGGTCTTCTTTTCAAATCCCTCTCCGACAATATTCAGCGCAGGAATTATCTCCTCCTGAACGATTTTCAGCGGCTCGACAGAACCGAGCAACTCTGTGGTGATCATCGCGGCACGCTCCTTTAAGCCCTTGACAACAGCCCTCTGAAGCTCCGAGGAATATTCGTCCGATGCAGTATTCACCGTTGCCTGAACCGGCGATGCGGCAGTAATCTGCGGTAATGTTTCGGCAAAAGAAATATAATCGGCGCAATTTTCATCAAGCCCTGCAAGCGCGAGATACGTGTGATACGCCTTCATCATCTCCGCCGAATACGGGTTCATGATAGCCGCAGACAAGCCTGCACCGAGCGTCAGCGCAAAGAATGTGCCGTTTATCATGTCGCGTCCCGGCAGACCGAACGACACGTTTGAAACGCCGAGCGACGTGTGAGCACCAAGCTCATTTTTGATAAGTCCGACTGCACGCATGGTTTCCATCGCCGCGCTGTTATCTGCACTGATGGTGAGCGCAAGCGGATCGAATATGATATCCTTTTTGTCGATGCCGTACTTCTCTGCCTCGGCAAGTATACGCTTCGCTATGGCAAGACGTTTCTCTGCCCTCTCCGGTATACCGTCCTCATCAAGCGTCAGCGCAACAATAAGTCCACCGTACTTTTTCGCAAGTGGGAACACCGCGTCCATGCTCTCTTTTTTGCCGTTCACGGAGTTTATCATCGCCTTACCGTTATAGCGGCGCAGTGCCGTTTCCATAGCGATGGGATCGGAAGTATCTATCTGAAGCGGCAAATCTATAATAGCCTGAAGCTCACAAACCGCTTCCTTTAGCATTGCCACCTCGTCAATCTCAGGCAGACCGACATTAACGTCAAGAATATGTACACCCTTTTCCTGCTGTGCAATTCCCTCTTTGAGGATGTAATCAATATCGTGAGCCTTGAGTGCTTCCTTGAAGCGTTTTTTGCCGGTCGGGTTGATTCTCTCACCGATCAGTATAGGCTTTTCACCAAATATTACAGCATGATTGTATGACGACACACAGGTGATATTCTTCTTTTCGATTTTCACAGGCTCAACACCTGCCGACTCACGAACAGTCGCCGCAATATACGCAGGCGTTGTACCGCAGCAACCGCCTGCAACACGTACACCCTCACATATAAGTCCACTGACCTCATCTGCAAATTCATCGGGCAGAATATCGTAAACCGTCTTGCCGTCAATCGACTTCGGAAGTCCTGCGTTGGGCTTTAACATAACCGGTACGGAAGCATATTTGAGATATTCTCTGACAACGCCGCCGAGAGCCTTCGGTCCGAGCGAACAGTTAACGCCGATTGCATCAGCTCCCATTCCCTCAAGCATTGCAACCATAGCCGCAGGAGAAGCACCCGTCATGAGCTTGCCGTCCTCGCCGTAAGCGTTCGAAACGAACACAGGAAGGTCACTGTTCTCTTTTGCCGCAAGAAGTGCCGCCTTGGTTTCATAGCTGTCGTTCATGGTTTCGATGAAGATAAGATCGGCACCGTATTTCACGCCGAGCTTCACCGTTTTTGCAAAAACCGCAACAGCATCCTCAAAATCAAAATCACCGTAAGGCGCAAGCATACGTCCGGTCGGCCCGATATCAAGCGCCACCCATTTCTCCTGCTTTCCGACACTCGATTTTGCCGCCGCACGTGCGTTTTCGATTGCCGCTTTAACGATACCGTCAAGCTCATCTGCGGAAAACTTGAGAACATTTGCGCCGAATGTGTTCGTGTTGACAACATTGCTTCCGGCATCATAATAGTCGCGGTGAATAGATGTAATAACATCAGGATGAGTCAGATTCCAACGCTCGGGAAGCTCACCTGGGGCAAGTCCCTGCGCCTGAAGAAGCGTACCCATACCGCCATCAAGATATAGTATGTGTTCTTTGATATATTCGGTAATTTTCATTATTTTTCTCCTGCAAATTTAATTATCCGGCATGATACCGATTATAGCCGTAACCGATTTTGTCGGCGACATTAAAAGACTTTCGTTAAGCGTAAGACCGATCTTGCGTGAACAGTCAAGCACAGAAAAAATATCCCTCTGCAAGGAAAGCGCAAGATCACCGTACCCGGGACTGAACCTCGGACACACACTGCACCCGTTTTCCTTTGCAAGCTCGCTTATTTCAACGCAAAAAGCATCACATAACGCCTCGATTCGCTCTGCACCGATCGCCTGAAGAATAAGTGCCTTAGACGGAGAAACACGACTGTATCTTGCGATAAGACGGTCAAGCTCGATACCGACAGTTGCGGCGAACAGCACTATCCTATCACATCCGTGAAGATTTTTAGAAAGAGCGGATGAAGCGGTTTTGGTAAAGCCAAGGTCAAGCATCGTACCGTCCGCACTTATATCAAAAGTACGCCAGCAAATCTTATAGGTGAGCGCACCGTCAAGCTCGGCAAGACATTCGCGGGTAAGCGTGTCAAGCTCGACAGCACCGGCACCGGCGCCTGAATAGCGCAGTATTTCGCGCTTGTCAATAGGCGGCTCTATATATGTTTTTGTATATACAGTATTAAATTCAAACGGTATTTTCATTGCAACAAATACCTCTAAAACATATTTCACCTCAAATTATATCACAACTCGGATGATAATTCAAGTAGATAATTGCAGATTCCCAAAAACAGTTGAATGAAACAAAACGCTAAAAAACGCACGGGACTGCCTCCGATAAAAAATGATGTGCCCCCTGTCAAGTAGACAATGAAAAAAACAAAAAGAATTTACAATTG
>CAYSFT010000030.1:0-25383 GCA_964430755.1 uncultured Lachnospiraceae bacterium
ACCTTGACAAGTATTTCTGAAAAATGTGTCACCTATCATTGACAATTCAACATTTATTTACAAGTTAAATTCGGGAAGATACTTGAAAAAAATGTATATATGTGTTAAAATGTATGGTGGAGTATAATATTTACTGCGAAAATAACAAACATTGACATATATCGAAAGGATTATACCATGCAATACAGAATATCTAAAAAAATGCAGAATCTTAAACCCTCCGCGATCCGTGAGATTTTTAAGGCACTTTCCGATCCGACAATAATCTCATTTGCGGCAGGAAATCCCGCGCCCGAATCGTTCCCGGTTGACGATCTTGCGCGCCTTTCAACAAAGATATTTGCCGAAGAACCGTCAGTTGCGCTCCAGTATGGAATCACTGAGGGATATCCCGCGCTTCGCGAGGACGTTAAGGCAAGACTTTCCTCGCGCTTTAATATTAAAGAGGACGGTCAGATGACAATAATCACATCAGGCGGTCAGCAGGGAATAGAGCTTCTCTGCAAGACTATGTGTGACGAGGGCGACACTGTAATTTGTGAAAATCCGAGCTTTATCGGTGCGCTCAATGCTTTCCGTTCCTGCGGATGTGAAACGGTCGGCGTTCCGCTTTGCGATGACGGTATTGACCTTGATAAGCTTGAAGCAACGATGAAAGCTTGTCCGCGCGCGAAGATACTTTATCTCATTCCGACATTCCAGAATCCGGCAGGCACCTGTATGTCGCTTGAGAAGCGTAAAGCGGTTCTTGCTCTTGCGAAGAAATACAACATTATCATTCTTGAGGACAACCCCTATGGCGAGCTTCGTTTTGCCGGCGAGGAGATACCGACAATAAAGTCGCTTGACACTGACGATATGGTTGTTTATTCGGGCTCGTACAGTAAGGTGCTTTCGGCAGGTATGCGTATCGGCTTTATCTGCGGACCCGAGGAGGTTGTAACGAAGATGGTCGTTGCAAAGCAGGTTGAGGACGTTCACACAAATCAGTTCTTCCAGATGCTTTGCCACCGCTATATTGCCGAATGTGATATTGACAAGCACATTGAGGGAATACGTGCTCTTTACAGAAGAAAGTGTAATCTCATGCTTTCCGAGCTTGACAAAAATATGCCCGACTGCGTTAAGTACACGCGTCCCGAGGGTGGACTTTTCCTCTGGTGTACGCTCCCTGATAACATTGACCAGGGTGCATTCATCAAGAAAGCTATGGAGAAGAAGGTTGCGGTCGTTCCCGGTCAGGCGTTCAACTGCGACACGTCTGCACCCTCACAGTGCTTCAGACTCAATTATTCAACTCCGTCTGATGAGCAGATCATAACGGGTGTCGGTTATCTTGCCGATGCTGTAAGGTCAATGCTTTGATTTTGAACATTTTGATATGACACCTTAAATTCAGGTGTAAGGAGAAGAAAACAATGCAAATGGCTGAAATCATATATTTGTTGGCTGCGATGGCTCTTGCCGCACTTGTTGCGTTCACTTCAACGCCGGCGGTCAGTGTTCTTGCATATAAAATCGGTGCTATTGACGTTCCGAGGGATTCAAGACGAATGCACAAAAAACCGACTCCGCGTATCGGCGGACTTGCAATATTCTTCGGTTTTGTTGTGGCAACGCTGGTTTTTTGCAAATTGACGCCCGAGCTTATTGCTATATATGTCGGCGGACTTATTCTCGTTGCGGTTGGCGTTATTGATGATGTTTTCCGTATCAACGCATGGATAAAGCTGGCGGCACAGATCGGCGTTGCGTTTATCGCGGTTTCGCAAGGCGTGGTTCTCGAGTATGTCAACTTTTTCGGTAAATATATTCAATTCGGTGCATGGGCGATACCGATAACCGTTTTATGGATTGTCGGTCTTACCAATGCGATAAATCTCATCGACGGTCTTGACGGACTTGCCTGCGGTGTTTCGGCGATCTGCTCGGTTTCACTGCTGCTTGTCATGCTTTTGAAGGGCGATCTTACCGTCGTAATGATAACTGCGGTAATCGTCGGTGCTTGTCTTGGATTTTTACCGTTCAATTCAAATCCCGCAAAGATATTTATGGGCGACACAGGTGCGCTTTTCCTCGGATACACTATGGCGGTCATATCCGTTTCGGGCGTATTCAAGCTGCACACGGTTATTTCCTTTATAATTCCTCTTTCGATTTTCGCTCTTCCGATTCTTGACACGACCTTTGCTTTCTTTCGCCGGATTTTACATGGTAAAAACCCGTTTTCGCCCGACAGAGGACATCTTCATCACAGGCTTATTGACCTTGGCTTCAATCAGAAGCAATCGGTTGCGGTACTGTATGCAATCTGTGCGATACTCGGCACATCAGCTATAATGTTAACCGAGGAAAATTTCGGACGTGCTGCGATAATTATTGTAGTCGGTGTTGCGATTTTTCTTGTCAACTTTATCATTCTGCGTCATGCAAGTGTTCGCGGAAAGATGGGACTTGATCTTTCCGATCCCGTTGACAGCGACAATTACAAAAAACGTGAAGATAAAAACCGCGATGCTATACACGCTTCGGAGGATACAGAGTCAAAATGAAAAAGAAACCAAAGAGTGAAAACCACGGTATACTTCTCGGAACAGTTATTATCATTGTTGTGATGATAATTGTGTTCGGTGCGGTGTTTGCCTGGATGTATTCGATGGATATGCTCTTTCTGCCCGATTTTGTTGAACAGTTGATTGGGTCAAAGGATGATGAGGACGAGTTACCGTGGGATCTTGGTGCGCTTTCGGAAATTGTTAAAAGCGGAAAGAATGAACAGGGCGAGGAAATTTCATTTGATGTGACATACGAAAGCCTTCGTGAGGCATTGCTTTCTGAAAAGCCGGAAGACGGTGCTTTCATAACTGCGGTTATTCAGTTTTATGACGGAGAAAGCCCCGTTTCGCAAAATGTCACATATGCTCGAGACGGCGAGCGTTTCCGCGTACAGCTTTATGAGATTATGCCGCAGGAAAGCACGGAAGCTCCTGCAATTAAAAGCTTAACGATAGCCGACGAAAAAACGGTGTATTTCCACGATTATTCGTCAGGAATGTCAACGACTTTGCCGAGAAACAACAGTTTTGCTCCGGAAAATGAAGCAGGTATTCCTTCTGTTGACTATCTTTTAGATATTGTGGCACAGTTTCCGGAATATGACGTAAGCGATACATCGGGAGAACCGCAAGAAACAGATGATACGCGCATTACCGACACAGCAATTAAGCTTCTGCAAACCGAGGACGGAAATGTTTATTATGTTTCATACGCCGATTCTGAACTTGACATCACCGAGGAATATTATGTTTCTCTTGATCACAGAATGATAATTTCAGCCAACACAAAGCAAGGCGGAAAAACCGTCTATTCTTACAAGACTAAAAGCTTTTCCGCCGATCCTGCCATATATACGCAGGCTTCACTGTATACTTTTTCAGAATCCACTGATTAATAAAAATGCCAAAAGGATTATAATTTCGTCGCGTGAGCTTTCGCATTCATCCTTGCCGCTGTTTAAAAGAAGAATTATGAGTCCGATAAGCAGCAGGTCATCAAGCTCAAATCCGCGGTCGAACCTTGCTAAAAGATCACGGAATATACCTCGGCGCGGTTCTTCGGCTGCATGGTGACATTGCTCGTTTCCCATTGTATACGGGCAATTTTGCCGGCAAGACTCAGCTTGACTGCCGACATTGTCACAGCAGACCTCTGCGGCAGAAACGGGAATTTCGTTTTGGGCTTCGTGAGGAAACGGTGAATCTGACTCTTGATTGTTTCCCGTGTAACTTAAATCGGGGATTTCGTCTGCCGTGAATGCATTGCCGCTGTAATTTGCAGGTATCGTGTATTCGCCGCGTCGGAAGCTCTGCTGTCCGTTATCGTCACCGTATTTTCTTGCATACATGACATTTTCACCTCAAAACAGCTTTTTATTATTTAAAAATCCATCGGCAAGCTCCGCTAAACTGAGTGCCTTTATCATCATATCAATTTTTTCGGCGCGTCCGTGACTCATGTACGGTCTTAGCGAGTTGAGTAAGTTACACCGTGGATCGCTTTTTTTATTTCCACCGCCAAGGTTGCCGGCAAGCGAACCGAGCGCAGACAAATCGGGTATCTTCACACTTGATGATGTCGGCGCAGTTTGGTCTGCATTGTTTGCTGACACGGCGATGCTGTTATCATCATTCTTAACTGACGACTCCGGTTGAATGTTTTCTTCCGCCTTCTTAATTTGTTCGCTTTCTTTCGGGAGATTGTTCATGAGGCTTCCTGCTATACTCATAATGCTTGACAATGCGGCAGGGTCACTGAGGAGCTTTGAAAGCATTCCGTTAAGATCATTGTTGCTGTCCATTGGTTTCCTCTTCGATTGTGTGCAGTATGGTTTCTGTTCGGTCTTTACCGATAAGCTCACTTGCCGCCTTCAGATCGGCATCTGTGGCGTTTGAAAGGCTTTGACGTACAAGGCGTAAATTTCGCGTTGCCGCTTCTGCTGCACCCGGATTTATACCCGTTGCTGCGGCGAGCATTTTTATGGTTTTTGCGAGTGTTTCATCATCAAGAGAGAGAAGACGGTCAAGGCTTGTTTTATCGAGCTGCATAGCTGTTGCCCCTTTCAAAAATGTATTTAATATATTGTATGTATATTCGCCGATTGTGTGAATATATGAAAACAGAGGTTTTAATGAGTTATCTGATTTTTTCCGATTCGCACGGCACTTATAAAAGCATGAAGGATGTTATCGAACGTACTCCCGATAAGATTGACGGCGTGATATTTCTCGGCGATCTTTATTCCGATATTGAAAATATCGAGGAGGCTTATCCGCTTCTTTCCGTATATGCCGTTGCAGGAAACTGTGACTTTGGTTTGAAATTTCTTTCGCCCGTATACCAAGAACGAATGATTGATATTGACGGTGTGCGCGTCCTGATTCTTCACGGGCATATGCAGTCGGTGAAATCGGGAACGGTGGAGCTTGAGGCGTATGCAAGACGTAAGGATGCAGATGTTGTTTTGTACGGTCACACCCATGAGCGTGACAACCGTTATATTGCAAGCGGTAAAAAGCCGTTGTATGTTTTTAATCCCGGAAGTGTTTCGCGTCCGCGCGACGGAGAGCCGTCGTTCGGTGTTCTCACAGTCAAAAACGGTCAGGTGTTGCTTTCCCACGGTGACGTTTATTTGAGATAGGAGATAGAAATGGTTTGTATCCCCAAAAAAGAAAAAAAGGCACAGTGGCTCTCGTTTTCCTGTATTCTATCTGGCATACTTTTGATGGGAATATCGTCTGTGATTGAATACCGTGTCATTTTTCAGCTTATCGCGGTTATACTTGTTGTTGCAGGTATACAACTGCTCGTGCGCTTTGTGCTTTCGGATTATCGCTATATTATTGACGACCGTGACGACGGTACAGCAGAGCTTTTCGTTTACCAAAAGCAAGGGAAGCGTGACGTTCTCGTTTGCCGCATCTCGCTTTCGTCGGTTGTTGAAATGTTTACCCGCGGCACAAAAAAGGCAGAGGTTAAAGCCCGTTATAATTATACGCAGAATCTCGGTGCTGTCGGTCATTCGCTTGTTTTCGATGACGGTGACAAATGCGTTGAGGTTATAATTGAGCCCGATGCTGAATTTATAAATGCGATAAATGCGCGTATCGGTGTCGGTGAAGGCGATTTCGGATTTATGATGTAATATAACTATCGGAGGTAAAAGCAATGAACTATACTGAAAATTTACTTGATTTTATCGAAAAATCTCCCTCGTGCTTTCACGCGGTTAAAAATATCACGGCGACACTTCGTGAGAGTGGATATTCAGAGCTTTCGGAGCGTGATGAATGGAAGCTTACAAGCGGTGGAAAATATTATGTAACGCGCAACAATTCGAGCGTTATAGCGTTCATGATCCCCGAGGCAGATGTGAAGCCGAAATTTATGATTGTTGCGTCACATTCCGATTCGCCGACATTCAAAATTAAAGATATTCCCGAGCTTGAGGGCGTTTATACTCGTATCAATACCGAGCGTTACGGCGGAATGATACTTGATTCATGGTTTGACCGTCCGCTTTCTGTGGCAGGGCGTGTTATGGTTCGCACAGAGAACGGTGTGGCGACACGTCTTGTCAATGTAGACCGCGATTTGTTACTTATTCCTCATGTTGCGATCCATATGGACAATCCCAATAACGCTAAGACCTATAACCCTGCTTCCGACCTCGTTCCCCTGTACGGCGGCGGTGAAGCAAAGGGAAGCTTTATGAAGCTTATTGCCGAGGCTGTCGGCGTCAGCGCGGAGGATATAATCTCGCATGAGCTTTTCCTTTATAACAGACAGAAGCCAACCGTTTGGGGCGCAGAAAATGAGTTCGTTTCCGCACCGAAGCTTGACGACCTCGGATGCGTTTATTCGTCGCTCTGTGCGCTTAATGAAACGAGCGTAAAGGGAACAGTTCCCGTCATGTTCGTTGCAGATAATGAGGAGGTTGGAAGTGCGACAAAGCAGGGCGCGGCATCAACATTCCTTTATGACACACTTTCTCGTATTTGTGATGCACTCGGCGGTGACATTCGCAGAGCCGCGGCGGAGTCGATGCTTCTTTCGGCTGACAATGCACACGCCGTTCATCCCAATGCCGCACAGCTTGCTGATCCGACACACCGTCCCATCATGAACAAGGGTATCGTTATGAAATATAACGCATCACAACTCTATACGACGGATGCAGTTTCATCGGCGGTCTTCCGCGAGATATGCAGAAAAGCGGACGTTAAGGTTCAGGTCTTCGCAAACCGTTCGGATATGCGCGGCGGCTCTACGCTCGGTAACATTTCAAATTCGCAGGTTTCGCTGTCGGCGGTTGATATTGGACTTCCGCAGCTTGCTATGCATTCTTCATACGAAACTGCCGGTGTCCATGATGTTGCCGATATGGTCAGTGCGATGCGTGTGTTCTTTGAAACAGAGCTTGAGGTTTGCGGCGGCGAGGTTGCGATAAAGTAAAATTTGTTAAGGAGAAAGTATGGAACTTATTAAAAATAAAATTTTCCCGAATGAGCGTGCACTGTATGCGCTTACAAATACACGTGTTGAAGACTGCAGCTTCGAGGGCGTTGAGGATGGCGAGTCTGCACTTAAGGAGTCGCGAAATATTGAAGTTGTGGGCTGTGATTTCAAGCTTAGATATCCGCTTTGGCATTCGCACGGATTTGTTATTGAAAATTCCGCGATGAGTGAGACCTGTCGTGCGCCGCTCTGGTATTCGTCAGACGGACGTATTGACGGGATGAATATAGTCGGCGTTAAGGCACTTCGTGAATGTGACCGCGTTGAGATCGTTAACACGACTGCCGTTTCGGCGGAGTTTGGTTGGAAATGCCGTGATATAACCGCGTCAGACAGCCGCTTTGAATCGGAGTACATATTTCTTTGCAGTGAGAGAATTACGCTTGACAATATAAAATTAAAGGGGAAATACTCCTTCCAATATGTTGACGGTCTCCGTATAACAAATTCCGAGCTTGACACTAAGGATTCCTTCTGGCACGCGAAGAATGTAATAGTTGAAAACAGTACCGTTCGCGGCGAATATCTCGGATGGTATTCCGATAATCTCGTTATGAGAAACTGCAAGATAATCGGAACACAGCCGTTTTGCTACTGTGCCAATCTGACTCTCGAAAACTGTGAGTTAATTGACTGCGATCTTGCGTTTGAGTATTCGGACGTACAAGCGGACACGCACGGACACATTATTTCGATAAAGAATCCGCGCTCGGGAAAGATAGTTGTCGACTCCGTCGGCGAGATCATACGCGGTGATGCGGTTTACGAATGTAATGGGGAAATTTCAGTCAGAAAAAATATCGGATAATTTCAAAAAAAGCTATTGACAAACAACATTTGATATGGTATAATATTTAGCGTTGTGAGGAAAACTTGCAACGTAATATGGGAGCGTTCCCGAGCGGCCAAAGGGGGCAGACTGTAAATCTGTTGTCAGTGACTTCGGTGGTCCGAATCCACCCGCTCCCACCACAAAACGACTTGCGAAAGCAAGTCGTTTTTCAGTTAAATCCGTCTCTGTAGGCGGAAGAAATCCACTCGGTGGATGAAATCTGCTAACGCAGATGAAATCGCCTGCGGCGAAGAAAAGACGGATTTAATTTCATCGAAGCCGTAAGGCTTTGATTTCATCCAAACTTGTTGGATTTCTTCGTGAGTGAAACGAACGATTTCATTATAGCAACATACAAAAAAGCGGCATCTATTAAGATACCGCTCATTTTTTTGCTTACAAGCTCAATTTGCACGCTTTACGAAGCACGCGGAGCTTGTAAGAGTTAATGCGAAGAAGAAAACGAGTAACCCAACGAGCACTGCGCTGAGTACACTTGTTGCAACGATACCGACTGCAAGCAGTACCGAAGAAAAGAGAACAGTTCCCAGTATACCGCCGAGCAAAGCGCGCAGTGCCGAAGCACCACAGGATGACTGCTCATTTCTTCTTGATACGACGCTTGCAACAAGAAGTCCGCCAAGGTATACGATCGCAATGCCGAAGGTAACCCAAAGGAAGACAGGAGCGAGCGTTATAACTCCCGCAATCTGCAAAAAGGCTGTAACTATTCCGATGATTGCACTGGCGATCAGCGCGACAACGGAACAGCACGGTCTGCAGCTTATATTTGTAAGTCCCATGTTTTTCACCTCCCATGTTAGCATATGACAGCTTGACATAAGAGGTGAATAAAATGTAGAATAATGTTGATTTACTTGAGCATACCTTCATAGAGCTTACGGAAGAGATCCGTGTTCCATCGGTATGCTGCGAGATATTCTGTTTCTTCGTTTGTCAGCGCGCAGTGGTAGCGTATAAGCGGTACTGTTTTTTCGTAAGCCGGATTCTTTATCGGGTTGAGATTTCGCGCAACCAATTTGTCGGCGAGACGTGTCAGAATATCTCCTCCGGTCGGATACTTTTCAATATAGTCGAACGTCTGATCTTCAAGTGTCGTCTTTGACTTTATAACAAGCCTTGCAAGCGGTGCGTAACCGAAATTCAGGTCGAAGTTGCCGGCAACACCGGGGAGCTGACCTGTACTTGTGTATTGATGTATTGCAAGCTTGTCACCTGCATCACTCGGACGTTTCACGGAACCGTTCTGAAGATAATGTGCCTGCCAGATGGGGTACGGAATCTTATCAATGTTTATATAGTTTCTGATATGGTCGGTGTTTGTATAATGACACGCCTTGAAGCCTGCTTCCTCAACTCGATGACAGAATATATTAACGAGCGAGGCAAGACCGTTTTTACTTAATCCCTGAAGCCATTTGTTATTGTAATTCTCGGCATCGCAGGCGAGGTAAAGCGAGATCTTGCTTTGATACGGCTTAACCGTATTTATAAAGAAATCGGCTTCGCGGTAGGTCTCCTCAAGCGTTGACGCTGTGAAAAAGTGATATGCGCCTACCGGTATACCTTCCTTGTAAAAGCTATCTACGTTCCTTTCAAATTTAGAATCCTTGAACATATAGAGACCTTTTGAATATAGCGAGTGTCCTTGCGTTGCTTTGACCATTGCAAAGCGTACACCTGCGATTTTTGCGGCGGTGTGATTTATTAAACCGTTGTTTGTTGAAACATCAATTCCGAAAAGCGGCATGATAATTCCTCCTTGATATTATTAGCTTGCATGAAGATATTCTGCGGATTTTTCGCGCATGAAGTGCTCAAGCTTATCTGCGGCGGCACGGTATTCGACAAGCTCGGTCTGACAGGCTTCCTCGCTTGTTATTGCACGTATGGCAAGTGTATTTGCCTCGGCAAGCTTTCCCGATGCGTGAATAAGGTCACCGAGTGCGATATTTTCGTCAACACGGTCATTTTCCCGTCTTTCAAGCATTCTCTCGAGCTTATCAATACGCCTTAGTATCAATCCGCTGATTATTGATGACGCGCCGATGACACTGCACACGAACGTGATTATTTCACCGATTCCCACGTTTTCACCTCCAGTATATGTTTTTCTTTATTTTACAGTCACTATATCGCCGCCGCACGTTAATTGGTGTTACTGCATATCAGGGATTTTTACAAAAATAAAAAGGCGAACCTGTACATGAAATACAGATTCGCACAATAGTGTAAATTTTGTAAGGATTTATTCGGTTCTCAGCGCAATTACCGGGTCTTTCTTAGCCGCAACGCGTGCAGGGATAAGTCCTGCTATATATGTGAGCAGCATACTGATAATCACAAGTGCAACTGCTCCGACAACGGGAAGTCTTGAAACATTTGCAATATCGGTTATACTTTCTATGATAATATTTATCGGGATCGAAAGCAGGAGCGTTACGCCGATTCCGAGCATACCTGCCGTGAAGCCGACAATAAGCGTTTCAGCATTGAACACACGTGCAACGTCACGCTTGGACGCACCGACAGCACGGAGAATACCGATTTCCTTGGTGCGCTCGAGAACAGAGATATAAGTTATAATACCGATCATTATTGACGAAACGACGAGTGAAATTGAAACAAAGGCGATGAGAACATAGCTTATTGCGTTTATAATTGTTGTCACAGAGGAGAGCATGATTCCGATATAGTCAGTGTAATTGATCTGGTCTGCCTCATCGTGAGCGGCATTATATTCGTTTATCTTGTCAGAGATAAGTTCCTTTGAATCGAAATCCTTGGGATAAATCATAATAGTTGAGGGAGTGTCAAGGCTTGATACGCCGAGCAGAGCGAGGTTGCCGTCGTATGTGGCTTCGGTTGACGGCATCGGATACTGCTGCATGAGCGCTTCAATAATCTGCTCATCCGTCATGCCTGTGCTCCTAAGCTGGGCAATAGCTCCGGCGGCGTATGCTTGTTCTTCCTCGGAAAGAGTTAAGATATAAGCCTCAACATCTTCCATCGTGGGCTGCTGTTTATCGTCTTCAGTCGGGAAGTTGATACCTGTGAAAACGTCCGTTTCGGGATTATCAAGCTGCGCTTTAACTATCTCGGAGTCGTTGTTTTCGTTAATAAGATGCTCCATGAGAGAGGGAAGATAACCAACAAAGCCCGATGCGCTTGTTGCGGTTGCCTGATCGTTCGGACGGATTATGCCGACGACCTTTAATTTGTGTTCTTCATCGCCGTCCAAAAGCGCTTTGATCTCGTCACTGGAGCGCTCAACCCATGTTTCGCCGTCCTTTTTGTATTTCGCAGAGCTTGGGAGCAGGTAATATTCAAGCGCGAGCAGTTCATCGTATTCATAGGTTACCGCTTCATCCTGCTTGAATTCGCCCTTCATGATGTCAAGCATCATACCGTCGAGCGTGGACTGATCCTTGATTCCGAGCGCGAAAAGTGCCATATCGGCGATTTCGTTATTTTTGGTGACAATAAGGACGATCTCGTTCCAATTTTCAGGCATACGTCCGGCGATAACATCGTACTGATTATTGAGAAGCTCCTCGTTATCAATAAGCTCATCCCAGATTTTGAGACCTGCATTTCCGCCCATGGAGGTCATCATGCCGGACATTTCGTCAAGCTGTGCAAGTCCTGCGGAGGTCATAACCGTATTCGGCTCAACCTGAACGAGCGTTTCGCCATTACCGTAGTCAGCAAGGGAATACACATTAAGCGGAGTTGAATAACCATACTTGATATCGCTTACAAGCTCGTCAAAACCGTTTGCTTCGTCGTCAAGGTAATTCTTGAAGGACGCGAGGTCGTTTTCCTTGATCTCGTTGCCCATTGCCGCGAGCATATCTCCCATGACGTCGCTTGAATATATGCGGTCAAGCGCACGCTCGGAGTCGGAGGTGTGCTGTCCCATAAAGCTTTCCATCATGGATGTCATGTCAACGGTCTGCGATTCGATCATAATGGGATAACTTGAAAGGGTGTTTTCTTCAACATCGTTGATATAAAGCGTTATACCGTTTGAAATCGAAAGAATCAAGGCGATACCGATGATACCGATAGAGCCTGCGAAGGCGGTCAGAAGTGTACGTCCTTTTTTGGTCATGAGGTTATTGAGCGAAAGGCTCAATGCTGTGAAAAAGGACATGGATTTTGTTTTGTCGCGCTTTTTAGATTTTTTTGCATCTTTATTTTCCGAGGTGTAAGGCTTGGAATCGGAAACGACCTTGCCGTCGAGCAGCTTTATGATACGTGTTGAATAGGTTTCGGCGATGTCAGGGTTATGCGTTACCATGATTATTAGCTTTTTCTCGGATATCTTTTTGAGAATTTCCATAACCTGAACGCTCGTTTCAGAGTCAAGCGCACCTGTTGGCTCATCGGCTAAAAGTATGTCGGGATCGTTTACAAGTGCGCGCGCGATTGCAACACGCTGCATCTGACCGCCCGACATCTGATTCGGCTTTTTATTAAGCTGGTCACCAAGTCCAACCGATTCGAGAGCCTCTTTTGCACGGCGGTGACGTTCCTCACGTGAAACGCCCGAAAGCGTCAGCGCGAGCTCAACATTTGCAAGAACCGTCTGATGGGGAATCAGGTTATAGCTTTGAAAAACGAAACCGATTTTGTGGTTTCGGTATGCATCCCAATCGGCATCCTTAAAGTCCTTTGTTGACTTGCCGCCAATCACGAGATCGCCTGTTGTATATCCGTCAAGACCTCCGATGATGTTAAGTAGCGTAGTTTTGCCGCATCCCGAGGGACCGAGAATGGACACAAACTCATTTTCACGGAAATCGAGTGATACACCGCGAAGTGCAGCGACTGTGTTATCGCCGCAGGGATAATCTTTTGTGATGCTTTTCAGCTGAAGCATATTATTGTTTATGCGCTCCTTTATTTTTAAATACTTGATGATTTTAACACGCGAATGTTAAGGATGTGTTAAAAAGAGGCGTCTACAAGATAATGTTTACAATTATTAGATTGAAAATTCACAGAAATAGAGGACTCGTACAGCTTAAGGCGATATTTTTACTCGTTTCATAAGCAAATTATTGCTCCAATAATGTTTTTCGTGACGCAGGAGAGTACCGTTAGCGGTGATTTTCAGTTCTACTATATTGTCTTCATTTTTACTGCATCTGAATTCTGCTTGCCAAGGGGTATATCTGTAACGCTTACGCCGATCGGTGCTTGCTTCGTATGCATTCTCTGCTTCATAAAATAAACGCTCGCGTACGGATTTTTCAAAGGCTCTGGCGGCATCTTTGTAAAAACGCTCGGCACGCTCTGAAATGTTACAGGGTAGGGTGACTGCCAGAATTAATATAGCAGTTTTATCGGATGAATAAAAAGGCAGCTTTTTTTCGTTTGTTGACATTGTAACCTCGCTGGAGTTTTTTATTAAAAGTATATGCCGGGGTTTTAAAAAATTGCAAAAATAAAAGGTCAGAAGCTAATCTTCCAACCTTAAAAATTCATATATTTAAGAATTTTTCGATACCGCTTGCTTTTGCGTCGTTATAGCCCATTTCATAAAGCGGCATCAATTTTGATTTGTCTTTTTCGATTCTTCCGAATCCTGCCGGAGCTGACGGACGAATAATTAGTGCACGTCCTTCTTTTTCGGCGTTTTCGAGATATGCAACAGAGTCGTTGTATGTTTCATGACGCTCGGCGTTGGCTTTCACAAATTCGGGATATTTTCCGTAACGCAGCTTCAGCGCTTTTATGCTCGACGAAGGCTTTTTTACATATCCTGCCGGCTGAGTCAAAACTGCGACTGCACGGTCGTTTTCGCTGAGTGCCTTTTTTATCGGAATTGAATCAGAACAGCCGCCGTCAAGAAATTTACCCCTCGGAGTTTTAACGATTCGGCTGAGCAAGGGAAGTGAGCTTGAAGCACGGACGTACATCATGTCATCGATAGCATCGTTTATCGGGATATATTCCGCTTTTCCTGTTTCGACGTTTGAGCAGACGGCGATAAGCTTCATTCCGCTGTTATTAAAAGCATCGTAATCGAAGCTGTCGTATTTTGCGGGGATGGTTTCATATATAAACTTCGCGCCGAAAAAATCGCCCGTAAGCAAAAGGCTTTGAAAACTGCAGTAGCGCCAGTCGTTGATGTAACTCGTTCCAACACGAACCGCACGTCCGCGCTGATTTGAAACATAGCTCATGCCGTGTCCGGCACCGGCAGAAACCGCGTATATCTTCGGAAATTTTATTCCCATATCCATAAAATAATCGAGTACGCCGCAGGTGTATATACCGCGCATACCTCCGCCTTCAAGAACAAGAGAAGTTATCATTTGTTTTGCCTTTCCGTTTTTTCAGATTCTGTTCTGCCGTAAGACCTCAAAGCCTGCAACGGCCGCGGCAGATGCGGCAGAAAGTGCAGAGGGAAAATCTCTGCCGTAGTCGAGTCGTACAACCGTGTCTGCGGCATCGAGAAGTTCACGGGAAAGTCCGCGTTTTTCACCGCCGACTGCGAGAAATAACGGCTTTTTCAAATCGGCATCGTATATCGAAACCGAGTTTTTCATATCGGCGCAGATTATTTTAACGCCGAGCTGTTTCATTATATCTGCACATTCGGCAGGCGATTTTGCGATATACGTATCACACAGCTCTGCGGCACCTGCGGATGCTCGGCAAACGATACCTGCCGCACTCATCCAGTTCCTCGGAGAAAGTATAACCGCATTTGCGCCTGCGGCGTAGAGTGAGCGCAGGGCATAACCGAAATTATACGGGTCTTCGATGCCTTCGATCATTACGAAAAAACGCTCGTTCTGCGGTATGTTTTTAAGCGACTCCTCATCAAGCGTCGGGATTGTACGCGCGGTTGCTTCGAGCAAAAGTCCTCCGTGACTTGCGCCGAGCGTTAAGGAGTCGATTTCTGCATCGGTCAGCGTTTCAATTGGAAACTCATATTTATATGACATTGCTTTAAGATAAGAAAGCTCCTTGGCACGTGCCTTTTGGCGGCTCTCGGCAACCATGATGCGAACTATCTTACGGTCGGATTTACCCGATTCGATAGCGGATATCACGGCGCGTATTGATGTCATGCCCTCAAAAATGAGGTTTTCGCCGATTGCTAATTTGTCAGCTTCTCTCATCTGAGCTCACGTCTTATTTCAGCAGCCTTGCCGCAGGAATATGCACCCTCCGAGCAAGCACCCCAAAGGCAGGAAGGACCTGCACGTCCGAACAGCAGAGGACATACCTCACGTACCTCTTTGAGCATTGCAATCGCCAGCTCACGTATCTCCCACTGTGCACGGTTGCAGCAGCGCAAACGGAAGAAATTGTGAAGCGAGCGGACGTTCATGGTCATGATGATTCGTGTGTCACAGGCGTTTGGAAGCACAAAGCGTGCATCCTCGTTTGCTTTTTTCTCTGCGGCACGCTTTGCATCGGCTTCATTCATGCCTGCAGCGAGGTTGGTTTCGAGGTGACGTGCCATCAATTTCGCACGTAGACTTTCATAGTGACGTGCGTCCTCCTCCATAGCGGCGATAAATTCCTCGCGTGCTTCGGGAACAGCCTCAATCTCCGGCGGAATGATATAGGAAAAATCGGTTTTTGAAACGTATCTCTGACTTTGAACCGAGAATGATGCGATGCGGTGACGTGTGATCTGCGCAAGGAGCGCACGTGAAACGCCCTCGATTCCGAATGTGAAGCTTGCGTGCTCAACGGGAGATTCGTGTCCGAGATCCTCAAGCATTTTGAGGAAGCTTTCAACCTTTTCGGGAGTGAGATTTTCGGTCAGCGTGTCAATATCACTTTTTGCATAACAGAGCTTTGCCGCCGCCGCGACTATTTTTTCGGCATCGGGGGTGTATGTAAGCAGTTTTACTTTCATTGCGGTACTCCTTTTATTGTATCATTTTTATATTTTCCGGATAATTTGAACATAATTACGCCAAATAAAAACTTTGGCAGCTTCATCATTCTGCCGATACGCCACGGCTCGCAGATAAGACGGTAAAACCATTCAAGTCCGAGCTTTATAAATATTTTCGGCGCACGCTTCACATTGCCGCTGTAACCGTCAAGGCTTCCTCCGAGCGCAAGACAGAGCTTGACCGTCGTTAATTTATCGCGGTTTGCGAGTATCCATTTTTCCTGAACCGGAACACCGAGGCAGACATAAAGTATATCAGGTGCGGCGGCGTTGATCTTTTCGATAACGGCATCGCTTTCTTCGCCGTCCTTTTTGAAGTAACCGTCGTTTACCCCGACAAATTTTGCATTCGGATAGGTTTCGAGCAGCTTGTCCCGTGCCGCCTCGGCGATACCGGGTTTTCCGCCGAGGAAGAATATTTTTGCGCCGCTCTCGTTTGAATATTTAACCATTTCGAGTCCAAGCTCATAACCGGCGCATTTTGCTTTAAGCGGACGCTTTAATATTTTTGACGCGTGTATAACGCCGACTCCGTCCGGAGTTACAAGATCTGCGGCGTTTATGACGGTGTACAGCGATTTATCCTCAACACACGCCTGTATGATTTCGCTGTTGGGCGTGAACACTGCGCGAGGCGGCTTACCGCCTGACTCTACAAACCCTTTGCATATTTCTGCGGCTTCAGTCACCGTTACGTTATCAATACCGACTCC
The DNA here is from genome assembly GCA_964430755.1 of uncultured Lachnospiraceae bacterium. GTDB lineage: Bacteria > Bacillota > Clostridia > Oscillospirales > CAG-272 > Flemingiibacterium. The sequence continues at coordinate 16,571 of CAYSFT010000030.1, forward strand.
GCGGATAATAATTTTCTCTTGCATTAGCAGATTATCCTTTGTTTTATTTACAGATAAATATAGTATACCACATATTCGGAAAAAATGCAAGGATAAGTTTTTTAAAATATAATGTACATATATATCGTTACTACTGACACAAAATCGCTTTTGTTCACACGGCGGTAATATTTATACGCTATACTGAAATGAGAATTTTTTGTGAGGTGAGAACGTATGGCGGATATAAATATTTCGGTTCGTGAGCTTATCGCATCTGTCATGCGTTCGGGCAGTATCGACAGACCGTTTGCGAGTTTTGCACGCTTACGTCAAGGCACGCAGATTCATAAAATCATTCAGCAGAGAGCACCCGAGGGATATATCCCCGAGGTTCCGCTTGAAGCCGAGCTCGTCTGCGGTGAGCTCAAGTATCGTCTTCGCGGACGTGCGGACGGCGTTATTGATAACGGTACAACTGCCGTTATAGATGAAATAAAATCCGTGTCGCGTCAGCTTTCTTCGGTGCGGCTTTCCGATTATCCCGAATATACGGCGCAGGCGGAATGCTACGCGTATATGTACGCCCTCTCACACGGATATGACCGTGTCACTGTTCGCCTGACATTTGTTTCGGTTGATACGCTTGATTTTGAATATTACGACTCGGTGAAAAACCTTGACGAGCTTCACGGGCGTGTGTTCGGTTTGCTCGAGCAGTATAACCGTTTTGCACGGCTTGCAGCGGACGGCTTCACACGCTTCAGAGACTCCGCGAGAAAATTGAAGTTTCCGCATAAGACCTACCGCCTCGGTCAGCAGGATATTATTCTTGACACCTTTGCCGCCGTTAGAAAGGGTAAGCGTTTACTCGTTCAGGCGCCGACTGGTATCGGAAAAACCTTATCGGTATGTTATGGTGCGGTCAAGGCAATAGGCGAGGGCGCAGGACGGAGAATCTTTTATCTCACGCCGAAATCAACCGTCGGCGAAGCACCTGTTGCGGCGTTTGATATTATGCGAAAGCATGGCTTGTCCGCGCGGCGTATAACTCTTTTTTCAAAGGAAAAATGCTGTTTCTGCCGCGATTCGGTTCACGATTGTTCGAGTGCGGTATGTGCCTATTCAAACGGGCATTACGACCGCATTAACGATGCTTTGTATGCCTTAGTCTCACGTGAGGGTGACATCACAAAAGAGATGATCGACGAGGTTGCGCGTACACACTGTGTCTGTCCGTATGAGCTGATGCTTGACACGGCGATCTACTGCGATATTATAATCTGCGACTGTAACTATCTTTTCGACCCGAGAGTATATCTTCGCCGCTTCTTTGACGATGACTGCGACAAAACGGAAAGTATCGCGCTTATTGATGAGGCGCATGATCTTATTGACCGTGCGAGAGCGATGTATTCGGGTGATATAAGTCTCGCTCAATATGAACAGCTTCGTGCGTTTATTCCCGAAAACGATTTTATTCTTTATCTGCCGATTAAGCATATCTGCGAGGAGCTTTCTGCACTTCGCTCGGAGTGCAAAGAGAATCAGTATTTCGACGGCAACGATGAATGCGGCACGTATCTTTTAAGGAAGCCTTTTGAGGAGCTTTCAGAAGCTGCACGTGAGTTTTTTGCGGCGGCAATACAGTGGCTTCGGGTTAACGGCGACAATGGAGCAGAGGTGCAGCTTGGTGCGTCAACGCTTTCGGCGGCGATACGTGAAGCGGCTTATGAAGCCAAACGCTTTGCAGATTCGGTGAAGCGCTCCGATTCGCATTTTCTCCATCTTGCCGAGCGTCACGGTGAGCGTATACGAGTCCGCACGATATGTGTCGATCCGTCAAAGCTGATTGATTTACGCCTTAAGCGCGTAAACTCGTCGATACTCTTTTCGGCAACGCTGACGCCGACGGAGTATTACGCCGACCTTTTCGGATGCAGAAAGGCAGGCGTGCTTGCTCTGCCGTCACCGTTTGACAGGGATCAGCTTTTCTGCGCTATAATGAATAAAATATCACTGCGATATTCCGACCGAGAGCGCACACTTTCAGCCGTGGTTGAGGTGATTGATACGGTTGTTAATTCAAGATACGGGAACTATCTTGTATTTTTGCCGTCTTATGAGATGCTGCGCAAGGTTGCATATGCATACAGCCGCTATGATCCATCGGCGACGGTACGGGTACAAAAGCCCGATATGACGATTGCCGAAAGGCAGAAATTCATTGATAATTTCAAAGAGGGAAATGCGGTTATAGGCTTCGCTGTGCTTGGCGGTATGTTTTCCGAAAGTATCGACCTTGCAGGCGAAAAGCTCATCGGCACTGTTATAGTCGGAACGGGGCTTGCAGGGCTTAATATTGAAACCAACATTATAGCCGATTATTTTAATGAAACACGTGAAGCGGGATTTGAATATGCGTATCTCTATCCTGCGATGAACAAGGTTTTACAGGCTGTCGGACGTGTTATACGCTCCGAGGAGGACAGAGGCGTTTGTATACTGATTGACGACCGATATGCAACGCCGCAATATTCGCGCCTGTTAACCGATCATATAAAAGGTATACGTCTTGCTCCGAGCATGGAGGCACTGGACGGTGCGCTTGCCGAGTTTTGGGAAGACGTTGATGAAGAATAAAGAGAGGTATTAGAAATGTACATTGACAAATACGGAAACCATTGGTATCGTGGTAATCTTCACACACACACCACCGTTTCGGACGGCGTAAAGACTCCCGAAGAAACAAAGGCGATCTATCGCTCTCTCGGATATGATTTTATTGCGCTGACCGATCACTGGGAATTTGGTGAAGGCTCGGACAGCGACGAATCGGGACTTGTTGTTCTTTCGGGAATCGAATATAATTTCGGCGGGTCGGATATGCTCACGGGGGTTTTCCATATCGTCGGAATCGGCATGGATGCTGTCCCCGATATAGAGCGAACCGACGACACACAGACGGCAATCGACAGAATCAGAGAGTGCGGCGGACTTCCGATGCTTGCCCATCCTGCCTGGTCGATGAATACATATGACAAGATAATGCCGTTTCAAGGTCTTTTTGCAACGGAGATATACAATTCCGTCTCCGATCTGCCGTTTAACTGCCGTCCTTATTCGGGAATTGTCATTGACGATCTTGCTCTGCGCGGATATACGCTTCCGCTTGTTGCGACGGATGACACACATTTTCACAAGGGCGAGGTTGGCAAGGGCTACATAATGGTTAATCTTGAGGATAAGCCGATCAATCAAAAAAATCTTATGGCGGCGCTTCGCGAGGAAAAATTCATCGCGACGCAGGGACCGTTCTTTACAGCATCACGCGAGGGAGATGAGGTTATCGTAACCTGTGAAACGGGCGCCCAGAGAGTAACTTTCTTTACGGGACGTCCGTGGGATTCAAACCGCTCGACTGTCTCGGACGGCGAACCCATATATGAGGCGCGCTTCACGATAACGCCCGGCTCAGGCTTTGTCCGTGCGGAGATATGTGACGCTGAGGGGAAGCTCGGATTTGCAAACGTAATTTTGGTTTGATTTAAGTCTGCAGCCATAACTGCGGAAACCACCGCATTATCTGCCATACGCCGATACCACCGAGTCCTCGGTCACGTGCAAGTCGGAGCTTTTCCATTATCGAGCGTGCATCTTCAAACCATACGACGTGACTTGTGCCGTCCTCGGCCGTGTAGTTAAAAAACGGTGTTTGGTCAGATTCATTATACATTATCACAGCACCGCGTTCGATTGCAAGCTCCTGTGCGGCAATGTTTCCGAGCGAGCGTGCAGGCGTTCCTTCAACCCAGGGAAGCTGCCAATCGTAACCGTAATTCGGTATGCCGAGGTCGATCTTCTCGCGCGGTATTACAGTCAGCGCATAGTCAACAACGGCGGCGACATTGTTTATCGGTGCGACGGCGCGAGGTTCTGAATAAGTGTAACCCCATTCGTATGTCATGAGTAGTACACGGTCGGCAATAGCACCGAGCGTGGCATAGTCGATCGCCTCATATAGAAGTCCTGCCTGGTCATCGGATGTTTTCGGTGCAAGTGAGACCGTCAGCTCGATTCCGACGGCGTGGAGTGCATCGGCAAGATTTCTTATGAAGGTGTTATATTCCTCGCGATCCTCGGGCGGTATGTATTCGAGGTCGGAATTGACAGAGGCGTAACCTTTAAGCTGTGCTGTTTCGACTATGTTGTTTATGAGATTTTGCTGTACTTCGGGCGATGTCAGCATGGACGATACCGCTTCCGATGAGAAACGTCCGTCATCGCCGAGTGAGGTCAGAACGAGCATCGGTCTCACGCCGTATTCGTTTGCAATGGAGATAAGCTCCGCATCGTCGGCGACAACAAGGCTTCCGTCCGCGCGAAAACCGTAGCTGAATATTGCAAGGTAATCGAGATAGGGAAGCGTTGAGCGGAGTACGGAGCGGTTAATAAACGGATACGCATAGCCCGTTGAAATTAACGGTGCTGTGTTTTCCTGCGGAAGATAGACGACCAGCGTTTGCCCGGGATAAATTATATTTCCGCCTGCGAGAGAGGGGTTCAAACGCCAGAGTTCATTTGTGCTGAGTCCGAAACGTGCGGCTATTGAATATATAGAGTCGCCGGGTATAACTGTGTATGTTCGTGCACCGTTTAAAATGAGAAGTGCCTGACCGGGCGTCAGTGAATATGGCTCTCGAAGTCCGTTTGCGGCGGCGATAACGCTTTGCGGAAGTCCTATTCTTGTCGAAATCCCGGCAAGCGTGTCACCGGGAGATACTACGTAAATATACATACTGCTTTATCCTTTCGGTATCTTTTTTCAAATTTACTAAGTGTTCCTTTATTGAACAGCATCAAAAACATACGGTCGTGAGGCTCTCCCTTTGGGAGAGCTGTCAGCGAAGCTGACTGAGAGGGCACTTTTCGTCGGTGAACCCTCTCCGTCACGCCACTTGGCGTGCCACCTCTCCCATAGGGCGAGGCTTTAGGAACAGTTTTTCCGAAACACTAAAAATTTGAGAAATTAAAATAATGTAATGACATAAATATGCAAAAATATTCACGAATATGCGCCGATTTATAACAATCACGAATACAATGGTTCATATCTCGTTAATATAAATGCGATAAAATTATAATAATATCACTATATGGGAATTTTATGAAAAAGCTTGACTATAAAATTGCGCTTGCACCAATGGCAGGCGTTACCGATCATGCATTCCGTGAAATCTGTGCTGATTTTGGTGCACAGCTTATGTATACGGAAATGCTCTCCGCGAAAGCGATACATTTTGAAGACAGAAAGACTGCCGAGCTCGGTGAGCTTCATGACGGTGAGCCGACCGGCGTTCAGATTTTCGGCAGTGAACCGCACATAATGGCAGAGGCGGCAGGGAAGATCGCTTCGGCATCATACAAACACTGCAAAACCAAAAATCTTCCCAGATCAATTGACATAAATATGGGCTGTCCTGCGCCTAAGGTTGCAAACAACGGCGAGGGCTCGGCGCTTCTTAAATCGCCCGATACTGCCGCGGCTATCGTTCGAGAGGTGAAATGCGCTGTGGCGGCGGTTTCGTCCGATATTCCCGTAACCGTGAAGATGCGTATCGGATGGGACGAGGCACACATCTGCGGCGTCGATTTTGCAAAGCGTATGGAGGATGCAGGTGCCGATGCCGTGACGGTTCACGGGCGTACACGAGAGGGACGCTTCAGTGCGCCGATCAATTTTGATGAGATCTCACGTATCAAGTCTGCACTGACGGTTCCCGTTATCGCAAACGGCGAGATATTCACAGCCGCCGATGCACTTCGGATGTTTGAGAGGACAGGCTGTGACGCTGTTATGATCGGACGCGGCGCGATGGGTAACCCGTGGATCTTCTCGGAGATACGTGCGGCACTTTACGGTGAAGCATATACGCCGCCTACCGATAGGGAACGAATTGAAACTGCGCTTCGGCAGCTTGATACGGCAGTTCGCGAAAAGGGCGAAAAGCTTGGTGTCCTGCAATCGCGCGGACAGCTTTCGTGGTATTTGAAGGGTATACGCGGTGCGGCAGGTGCGAGAGGTGCGCTAAACCAGGCGTGTACACGTGATGAAATGCGTGAAATACTGCTTGGTACGCTTAAAAATTGATAAGTGACATACATTTAATGACTACACAAAGGAGGCGATGCCGACTTGGAGATTCAACAATTTAATACTCCCGAAGAAAATGCGTTAATTTGCGCGGCGGCAAACGGTGACACCGAGGCATTCGGCTCGCTTTACACTATGTATGAAAAGCTTGTATATAACACTGTACGCCTCAAGGTTAACAGTGCGGAGGATGCGTTTGACCTATCGCAAGAGGTGTTTCTTAAAATCTGGAAATCCATCGGGCGTTACAGAGGCGATTGTCGTTTTTCAACGTGGGTTTATAAAATATGCGTGAATGCCTGCCTTGATTTTCTGCGTCACGCCAAGATTTCCACGGCAGAGCAGATGCCGACTTACACCGATCGTGACGGCGACGAGGTTGAGATAGAATTTGCCGATGAGACTGTTGATTCGTCTCCCGAGGGAATGTTTGAAAAGCATGAAACAGTACGGCTTGTGCGCGATGCTATAACAAAGCTGTCGCCCGAGGCACGCGAGGTTGTTTTGCTTCGTGACATTGAGGGTTATTCATACGATGAAATTGCCGCGATGACGGGACTTGAGATTGGAACGGTCAAATCACGCCTTAACCGTGCGCGAGGGCATTTACGCGAGCTTCTTGCGGCAGTGCGGGATGGATAATCTGCATGAATTTTTTTTGAAAAATATCGTTAAAATACGGAACAAAATGGATTTACAACACGTCTAACTTAACACAAAACCATAGCCGATTATCGGTGAAAGGAATTTATTATTTATGATACTTGAACCCAAAACCATAAACTGCGAGACTGCTTGCGATATGATGTTTGATTACATCGACGGCACACTCTCTGAAGCGGACATTTCACTTTTGCAGCGTCACCTTGATGAGTGCGAGGCTTGCAGGAAAGAGCTTGCAGAGCGCCGTGAAATGCTCGCGCTTGTGAAGCTTTCACGATATAATCCTCCGTCAGAGCTTAAAGCAAGCGTGATGGAGAAAATTGAAAAAACACCGCAAAAGTCGAATATATTTGCTGCGAAACGTCGTATTCTTCCTTGGGCAGGTACAGTTGCGGCGGCTTGCGCGGCAGTGGTGATACTTGTTGCCGGCCGTGGATATTTTTCAAGTGATTCACTGCTCGATGCCAAAAAAGACAATGCAGAGGTTATACAGTATTCGCAGACCGATGAAGCGGTCGATGAAAAATTTGCAAGCGGTGTGCTCGATGCTTCTTATGAAATGAAAAATATTTTCGATACCGAAGACGAGGATGACGGAGAAATTCGTTATGTGGAAACTACAATCGGTTCGCTTGATGCACTGACACCGGGATTCTTCGATCACGATATGTATGCAAATGATGTTGCGTCTCCGTCCCAGACGCTTGCCGAGCCTGCAGAAAAATCGGAGCTTGACGTTTTTTACAGCAAAATACAGGTGCATGACGTTCCTGTGATTCTGGTTGACGAGGACGATGTTAATGACGCATATCTCACAGGTGAGCCTGAAATCTTGATTGTTGACGGTCAGACCTTCCTCCGATATACTGTCACAAGCGAGGCTGAACCGATTTTCGATGCGATTGTGAACGATCTCGAAGAAAATAATGCAGTTTTCAAGACGGCTTCACCGAAAACACTCGCCGAGGGCAACACGGTTGAGCTGCTTGTGCTCACTGATTCGGAAAACTGATATGAAAGAAATAATTATCGGCGGTGTGTTGTTGCTCACCGCCATTTTAATCCTGATTGCGTGCTCGTGTCGTCTCAAGAAACGTGAGTATACCGTCACAAGCAGAAAAATTTCCGGGGAAATAACCGTGGCACACATAAGCGATCTTCATGAGAGCTGTTTCGGTAAAAGGCAGGAAAAGCTCATTCAAATGCTCAAGGAGATTGCCCCCGATATTATATTTATAACGGGTGACATGGTTGAGGACGAGCGCGACTCCTACGAGATAGGAAAAATGTTTTCTGACGAGAATCCTGCGAAGATGCTCCTTTCGGCGCTTCCCGAGATTGCGCCGTGTTATATGGTGTTCGGTAATCACGATTCGAATTTGCCGAATGTCGGTGAGCTGTGTGACGCTATAAAAAAGCTTGGCATTCATGTGCTGCACAGAGGTGATACAGTGTCGCCGGATGAATATGAGCAGATCACTGTGAACTCACAGAAGATACTCATTTGCGGCGCGGACGATCCGCATTTTGACCGTTCCGAGCCGTGTCACAAAAAAACACTCGTTGAGCGTATTGCGGACGATAAAAACAGAAACGGTCCAATTATCACCGCATGGCGTGAACGGCTCGCGAGGGAATATTCCGGTGTCGGTGAGTGTGACGCTTTGACGATATTGCTTTCACACCGTCCCGAGGAATATGAGCTTTATCAAAAACTCGGCTTTGATGCTGTATTCTCCGGTCACGCACATGGCGGACAGTGGCGCTTGCCGCCTTTTATTAACGGTGTGTATGCGCCGAATCAGGGATTATTTCCGCGTCACGCAGGCGGATGTTACAGATGCGGCAGATTTGTGCACATAGTTTCGCGCGGACTTTCGAAAAAGCGCATGATACGTATATTCAACCGTCCCGAAATACCGGTGGTGCATTTTGTCCCGGAAAATATATTAAACGAAAAATATGTTGTGATACAATTGATAGGTGACAAATAAAAAGAGAAATAGCTACCAAAATG
>CAYSFT010000031.1:0-24509 GCA_964430755.1 uncultured Lachnospiraceae bacterium
ACAACCTTCTTTGCGCCTGCGGTGATGTGAGCCATGGACTTATCCTTGGAGCAGTAGAAGCCGGTGCACTCGAGAACTACGTCAACGCCAAGCTCACCCCAAGGGCAGTTTACAGCGTCCTTTTCAGCGTAGATCTTGAGAGTCTTACCGTCAACAGTGATGGTACCTGCTTCGTCGTCAGCGGTAACGTCATGCTCGTAGCGACCCTGAGCGGTGTCGTACTTAAGAAGATGAGCGAGCATCTTAGGGCTGGTGAGGTCGTTGATTGCAACTACTTCATAACCCTCAGCGCCGAACATCTGACGGAATGCGAGACGGCCGATACGACCGAAGCCGTTAATAGCAACTTTAACAGACATGATTTAATCCTCCAAAATATATAAAAATTTTTTTGACTTTGTTTGCGGGCAGAAAGAATGTTAAATAATTAACGTACATTCTTGTCCATCCTATAATATTTTACCGCATTTTTGTCGATTATACAAGGGGTTTTGTGAAAATTTCTCATTTTTGTAACATTGCCTTTAAATCTCCAAAAAAACAGTTGTGTTTTTATAGATTTTGTGAGGATTGTATTTTATTTTCCGTAAACTTCGTCCCTTAATGTCAGTCCTCCTCTGTCTCTGTCACACGGCAGAGTATAACTGTCATGTCATCGCTTCGGCGGTTGTTGATTGCCGCGTTGTCAACGATCTTTTCTGCCATGGCGGAGAGACTGTCCTCCCATTCGTATGTGATGAGGTTCGCCAGCCACACGCCGTCCTCAAGCGACTGTGTGATTCCATCGCTCAGCATGATGAGAATGTCACCGTCCGCAAGATCGAAGCGGATCTTTTCAGCATCGAGCTCATGCATGATACCGATCGGTACGGTTTTTGACTGCAGCTTATAAAGATTACCGCCGCGCACGACAAATGACGGTGCCGCTCCGCTCTTTACAAAGCACGCCTCGCCGGTTATGAGGTCAATTTCGGCAAGGTCGATTGTCGCCGAGCATTCCGTACTGCGCGAACGTATGAAGCCGTTAAGCATCTCAAGCGTCACCGCCTTACCGTTTCCGCCGGCAAGCATTTTCTCAACGAAAACCGAGCAGAGCTTCGATGTGAACGCCGCTTCACGTCCGCTTCCCATACCGTCCGAGATAAGCGTGTAAAAATAATCCTCGCGATTCTCGAAAACGCTCACAGTATCACCGTTTGCGCTCTCCGCCTCCTTAATGCTCGTTGCCTTTGCGCTTTCAACCTTGAAGCGTCGCCGTGATGACAGCGTAAGCGTCACATTATCCCCATCAATACTGAACCTGGGTGCGCCGAGATATGCGCCGACTGTGCGCTCAAGCGCCTGACGTATCTCATCACCGCCGATATGGATGCGCGATATGTCAACGCCGCCGATGACGATTTCTTTTTTTCGTGTTCCGTAACAGAGAGCACGCGTTGCGCCGATACCCAGATATCTGAGCGATTTACGAAGCTCTGCAGTAAGCTCCGTGTCGATCTTATATTCTTCTTCATTCTTCGATATCTGCTCGGCAAGCAGCTTTGACATCGCCTCATAATCAAGCGCAAATACCTCGGTTTTGTCGTTTCTTATCAGCTTTTCGATAAGCTTTGCCGTCGCCTGATTGAGCTCGTCAACAATCGCCGTGATATTGAAGCATCTCTCGCGAAGAAACGGCGGCACATCAGATAGCTCAGCACGTCCCTTTTTATAAAGTGCGGCGGTAACTTTACTCTGTGCGTCAAGCGTTGACATACAGTCACGTTCAAGACAGTGCGACTGCATCGAGCAGTGCGAACAGAAAGCGTCAAACACATTGTCGCACACCTGCTTAAGATCAACCACGCCGGGGCGCCGTACACGGTCGGAAAGCGTATAAAGCGTGTCAGACAGATGTGCAAACGCCTCCGCGAGTGAATTCATTCTCGCCGCCGTATCATCCTGCTTTTTCTGAAGCACGGCTATATCCTCTTCGATCTTACTGAGATCGGAACGTGTAAAAAGCGCAAACTTCGGTAATATACCGTACCGCGACATCGGCAAAAACAGAACCGCCGCACACATCACATCGGGAACTATCCTCGCGAGAACCGCATAACCGTCAAGCGTCAGACCGAACAGCACCGCAATCGCACAAGCGCCACTGACCGCCGCCACACGCGATATCCGCCACAGTGCACCGACGCAAAGTCCCATTATCGCCATGATACAGGGTGCAGCACCGAGCGAATATGCGAACATGGAAGCCCCGGCAGGGCTCGTGACATTGATACCGCCGCACGCAAGACCGACGAAAAGTCCGAGTGCACAGCCCTTTAGTCCGCCGATACTCGATGCCGCCCATAATGTTATAAAGGCCGCCGCCATGAACGCAGGCGAAAAACCGAATATACTATAGCCGCGCAGGGCATAAACGGCAATGAACATCAGTGCAGCCGAGGAAAGGCGCGCAAAACGCGAGAGCTGCTCATCGCTTGTGAACATACCCGTCAGAACCAGCGTCAGAAGCGGACAGATGAGAAAGCCGGCAAGCAGACCGAAAAGGTCATAATAGAGAAATCCGCCCGAAATCAAACGGTATAGTCCGAAAATAAACGCCGCGAAGCAGGAAAGTGTACACCTGAGCAATATATTTTCGTCAAACATCGCGAGAACGACGTTTTTCGGTAATTTGTTTGTAAGATTAAGCTTCTTAATAAACGGGAGTTTTACCGTTTCCGAATGTTCGGAAAGCAGCCGACAGAGTGCGAAACGCAGCATTAACGTGACCGTATAAACCACCGCCGATGCAAGGCTGTACGGCCGCACCGTGAGCGATGACAAAATGAGACCCATATAGATATAAGGAACAAATTTATTTGTCGCCGCAAGCAGTGATATACCGAATGGGTAACAGGAAAACACCGCAGAGGAGCGTCCGAGCACAAATGCAAAAAACGCCGTGCAGATTCCTTTTAAAATATGTAAAACATCGACCTTGCCAAGATCAACCGAGGAATCGTCCTCTTTTGCACTGTCGCCTAAAATAAATTTCGCAAGCCTGTCCTTTATAATTTTTTGAAATGCCATGATTTTTACCGTCCTTATTTTTCTTGTGAGATAATTATACCTCACAATGGGACATTTTCATGTCGGTTTATGTATGTATATTGGACGGTTTTCGGCTCGACTGTGCGTGAGAAATATCGCTGCATGAGGTTTTTTGCGGTAAATTTATATTCGAACCGAAATTTATCAGATAAAAAAGAAACTGCCGCGCAAAGAGACAGTTTCAATTCGTATTAACCTGTAAAGATACTTAAACCTCAAAGCCGACAAGCATACCGCCTTTTTCTGCATAAAAGCTGCAAAGACCGCGGCATTCCTCGATTATTATATCGGCGCTTGGGTACAGCGTCTCAAGTCGGCCTCTCAGCTGATTTGCCGTCTGAGCGTTGAGACAGTGTGCAATTCTGACCTTACCGCCGTTGTATCCCATATCTTTCATGTGACCGATCATATCGGCGAGTGCTCTTGATGCACCTCTGGATTTGGAGAGCATTTCAAGCGTACCCTGATCGCTCGCCTTACCAACCGCACGTACTCCGAGAATACCTGCCGCCGCTGCCGCAAGCTTACTGATACGTCCGTTATTGGCGAGATTCTTCATTGATTCAAGAACAAACACAAGCTCGGTTTTGTATGAGCCAAGTCTTTTCTCTATCTCATCAAGTCCCACTCCGTCCGATATCAACTCTGCCGCCTTTTCTGCCATAAGCGCGATCTCCGGCCCTGCGGAAAGCGAATCCACAACCAGAACACGGCGTTCCGGGTACATATCCTCATATACCTGCTTTGCCGTGTAGGCCGAATTATAGCTGCCGGAAAGCGAGCTTGTTATAGTGAAGCAAATTATCTCCTCGGCGTCACCGAACGCCGACATCCAATCGTTCGTGTTGGGGCAGGATGTGGACGATTTGCCGCTGTAGCTGTAAAGCTCCTTAACCATTTCGTGAACGTCAAGACTCTTTGTGTCAACATATTGCTTCTCTGCGGTCACTATCTTAAGCGGTGCGCAGGCGAATGAAACGCTGTCAAGCTCCGTTAAATTCGCAGACGAGTCCACGACAATTTTTATGCTGTGCATTATAATGGGTATCCTTTCTGGGTTTAATTGATTTTCAAATATTTATGCCTTCATTCCGTCGAGCAGTATGCCAACCGAATATCTGAAATCGGCAACCGCTTCCTCTTGCGGGATTTTACGCCCAAGTGCATCAGCGTTATAACCGCGGATAAAGCACCAAACGGCATAACTCATTGCTTCGGTGTCGAGCTCCTTTTTGAAATAACCGTTATCAATTCCGAATTTCATCAGACGTTTGATTTCCGTCTGCCACCATTCGTAATTCCGATTTGAAACAGAATCGCTTTCAAAAACATAATAATTAAAATTCTTTTTTGTTTCATATGACATAACGAGCGTGCTCACCACAATCTCGATAACCTGCGCAAAAAAATCACCCTTCGGATCAAATTTTGCTGTTATACTCTCGCGTATGCGCTGTATCATCTTTTCATAAACGATATCGAGCACCTCGCTGATATTATGAAAACGGTTATAAAAGACACGGTTTGTGATACCGAGCATCTCCAATATGCGGCGGACGTTTACGCAGTCTGCACCGTTTTCGATCGCAAGCTTTTCGGCGGCACTTATGATTTTTTCGCTCATCTCATCGCGTATTAATTGCTGTTCCAAGGCTTCCGTAATATCACATCCTCCCGTTCAGCACACTGTGTGCTGGGATAATTATACCACATTTTTCCGTGACTGTCAAGCCTTATACCAAAGAAAAACCACCTGCCGATTAAGACAAGTGGTTTCGCTTTTGAAATTAACCAACGATACCGGAACGCTCGATACCACCGATCAGATATCTCTGCAGGAATATATACATAACAAGCAGAGGAGCAAGGATCAGCAGACCGCAAGTGTTCTTGATAGCGGATTCGTAAAGGTTACGTGCGGCATATTCCGTGTCGAGTGTCTTCGGAATCGCAACAACGTCGGGCATGAGAATGAATTTATCATTGTTCGGGATGAAGAGCTCCGTATAGAAGTTATCCGTCCACTGCCACGAGAATGCGAAGAGGAAGATCGTGATCATCATCGGAATTGAAAGCGGCAGAATTATCTGAATAAAGGTTCTGAAAACGCCGCTGCCGTCGATATACGCAGATTCTTCAAGCTCATCCGGTACACCGTGGAAGAACTGACGCATCATGAAGATATAAAGTCCGTTCTTGAAGGCAAGACCGCCGAGCGAGAGAAGTGCCAGAGGCCAATAGGTGTTCATCAGGTTCAGGGAGCTGCCCGTAAGCAGCTTAAAGATACCAAAGATATCAAAGAATCTGAAGTTTACGAACATCGAAAGACGGAGAGTTCCGTGAGGAATAACCATCGTGAAGATAACAAGAAAGAAAACAATCTTGTTGCCCTTGAATTTGAATTTTGCCAGACCGTAGCCGATAAAGCAACACATAAACGTCTGAATAAGTCCGCAAAGCACTGATAAAACAAACGTATTAATTAATGCTTCAAAGTATCTGTTGCTATTTATAATTGCTTTATAGGTGTCAAGCGTTGGATATTTCGGTATCAGCTTTACCGTTACATCAACGAAGTCTTCACGGCTCATGAACGAACCGGAGATCTTTGCAAAAAACGGGAAGAGGATAACATACGAAATACCGATGAGAAGAACATAAGTGAAAACCTTAACAACAACATTCTTAATAAAGTTCATGTTAAGGAACTTCGCCTTAAGACGATCCTTCAGAGGGGTTCGTTCAAAGTCAACTCTGATTTTGTTTTTACTCTCCTTCATAACGCGAGGAGTAGTTTGTGTCTGTTGAGAATTCATTTCTATCCCTCCTTAATCGCGTTTCTGATAGAAGACGTATGTGCTGAGGATACCTGCAACCACACCGATTATTATAAATACGATGAGGAAGTATATCCAAGCCATTGCAGAGCTCAAAACCCAACCGCCTGTTGAATCGGTGTAAACCTTAGTGATATACGTCATAACCACATTCGATTGTGACGTAAACGAGTCGATGACCGTATAAATCGCATTAACAAGGATCATCGGGCTTATCATCGGGAAGGTGATCTTCCAGAAGGTTTCCCATGAGCTTGCGCCGTCTATCGAGCAGGACTCATAAATCGCAGGCGAGATGGACTGAAGACCGGCAAGGAATATAAGCATCTGTACACCGGAGCGGTTGATGATGTTATAAATGTTATTAACAAGCGTTACAACATATTCAACGAGCTCGGTACCGACCTTCATGTTTTCAAATAGCTTTTCGATATCCATAACTGAGAGAATATCGCCGGTTGTGTTTTGTCCGGAACCGTCGTTGATACCCGATTCTGTTGTGTTCATGTAATCGAGCATTGCATTCGACTGGTCAATCTGATCGATAAGACCTGTCGCGATGATAACCGGGATAAAGAAGATCGCACGGAACGCTGCACGTCCAACCATCTTCTGATTGAGAAGCACCGCCATAAAGAGCGAGAAGATAACGATTGCGGGGATATCGAAGATGAGCTGCTGGATACCGGAGGTAAGAGTTTTAACAAACGCGGTATCAACAAACAGTGCATCCGAATAGTTTTTAAATCCGACAAACTCAAGAAGGTAGCTTCCCTTTAAGAATGTGATCTTACTGAAGCTGAAGGTTACTGAGTTAATAATTATCGGAAGATAGATGAGCACGAAGCAAAGCACAAACGGAAGGACAAACACCCATCCTGCACGTGCCTTACGTGCATCCAGAGAGGCAATACGCTTGCGTTTTTTCACAGCAGGCTTTGTAATGTTATTAGTCATTTAATATACCTCTCCTTCCTTAATTGATCTTAACAAATCCGAGAGCATCGACGGTGTAAGTTTCTTCGCCGCAAGCCACGGTAATCGCAAAGTTGTTATAGTTAAGAATGAATGATGTTCCGCCATCATAAGTAACCTTGACAATCTTGCCGTCATCAGAGGTATACTTGGTGTAGTTATAGGTTTCAGTATCTTCAACCTCGTCAGAACCAAGGTCAACACCTCCGGAAAGATTACCCTCATCAATGGTTTCCTTTCCTGCAAGAGCAGCGAGACGTTCTGCAAGAAGCTTTGCTTTTTCATTCTTTTCAGCAATACGCTGTGCTTCTTCCTCGGCGAGCTTTGCCTCCTCCTCGGCTGCAATTCTGTCTGCCTCTGCTTCTTCTGCAGTAGGAATACGTTCACCAATGATGAATTCGTGACCTACGATCTGCTTATCCTGAAGATCCGCAAGCTCTGCATTAAGCGCGGTGTAAAGCTCGAGCATATCGTCATGCCAGATATCGAAGCCAACCGAATAATACTTGTTGAGCTCCTCATCCTCTTTCAGAAGCTGGGTGTTCTGCATGGAAAGTGTGAAATAAAGTGACGAACCGTTTTCGATAGCCTTAAGCAGCTCATACTTTGTGTCACCTGCCATGTTGATCGCATTACCGGTGAAGTTTACACAGCCGTGAAGAACCATACCCATGAACGGAATTGATTCGCTTGCACGGGAGAAACGGCTGGAATCGAGCGGAACATTGAGGATGTGATCCGCATACGAAAGTGCATATGCGTTACCGCCCTCAGTCATAACATTTGTGTAAGCTTCCTCAAGATTTGAGAGCATATCAACGGTGAACTCTCTGGAGTCCTCGCGGTTATACGGATCCTCCTTATCGAAGTCGGAGTTAAGATCGGTACCGAGTGTGGAAACCGAAATGCCGCTCGGAGAAAGCTTGCTGTATTCTTCGCTGAAGTTATCGAAGAAATAATCGTAAACCGAAGGTGAAATTACGAGCGCCAGACCCTTTTCGAAGGACTGAAGCGTTGAATCGTAATAACGCTTGGAGATGTAACGGTTATCCATTGTTTTAACAAGATGCTTCTTGTTGGAAACGCCGTCGAACATACCCTTTGAGGTTACATATGCAAAATCGAACTCGGGATATACGCCGATGCCATTCTCATTTGCATATTCAACGAACTCTGTGAAGCCCTTATCACCGCCAACAACCTTTTCAAATTCAACATGATAAGGATAAGCGGTGTTCATGCCGCCGTTTGTGTAACCGGTCAGCTTGAAGCTGATGTTTTCAACTCCTTCGGAAGCGAGCGTCTCATACATAGCCTTGAGGTCATCAAAGGTTGTAAGAGGCTTCATAACGTCAATCGGAATCGAGAGGAACTTCTCAATTGTATCAATTGCGCCGAAGGATTCGATATAAAGCGGAATATCCTCGTGAGTGTCGGTAAGCTCGGTGAGAGTACCGTTTTCGATCAGATAATCTCTGTAAGCCTTAGCCATACCAACATAGCTGTCTTCATAGAAGTCCTCGATGCCTGCAGCCTCAGCAGCCGCTTCATCGGTCAGCATGATATACTTGATACGGTAGCTTCCGGTGTATTTACGCTCGGAAACAACAGTATATGTTGCAGCAGTACCGCCGGTCATTGCAGTATCAAGATCATATGTGTCGGTAGGTCTCGGATAGAACGTCGGGAACACGGTGTTATACTTGTGTGTTGTTCCGCCGTGATCTGTACTGAGCTCGGCAAGAGAGTCGCCCTCCTCGATGATCGCAAAGAAGCCGTTAGGCTGCTTATACGGAGGAATGTAAGGCTTCATACCTGTTGCAAGCTCTTCTTCTGTGAGTTCCTCGGGGATATACACATCAGATTCGAGTACGCCGTAAACCGGCATTCTCATAACTTCCTTGTTTTCGCCGGAAATCTTCTGATATGCATAGTCCTGACCGTAAACCTTACCTGTGATGGTAAGCGGCTTTGTTCCGACATCCTCGAAGCGGACAAGCGCACCCGAACCGTCGGGAATGAAGGTGTAACCCTCATATTCGCTTGAGCCTGCGCCGAACCAGGGAAGCATCTGGATATAATTGAGCTGATATGTGCTTTCATCAAAACGGATACCGTTTGCAGGAAGACGTGCATCAAGATTTCCGTGCTCATCAAGAGTATACTCAATAGAGAGTCTGAAGAGTGCGGGAGCCTTGCTCTGTCCCTTGTACTGAGTCATATTATGATCCTCTTCAAGAGTTTCAAATGTATACTCAGGGCAGTAGGTCTTGATGATATCCTCAACAATGGTCTGCTCACGGTCTTTTGCCGTATCGTCGAAGGTGTAAATTTCCATCTCGGCGCAAACCGGGAACTTAGCGATCATTGAGTTGATCATGTCATCTGACAGCTTTGTGTTAAAGGAATCCTGAAGATTATAATAGGTTTTGAGCTTGGTTCTTGCATTCTTTCCGTCGGAAGCCTTAGCATCTTCGGGAACATTTGCGAGAATGAGTTCCTCGAAACGCGAGCGCTCGATATACATCGGAAGCAACTTACGTGTTTCGGTACGTCCCATTGCATATTCAACGCGAACACCGTTCTTAATCTTCTTAACGGTGATCTGTCCGCGCAGACAAGCCTCAACGTAGCTGTTCATGGTATTAACTTTACCGTTATCGGTATAGTTTACTATGATCTGCGAGAGAAGCTTTTGCTTTGTTTCCTTTGTGGATGTTGTGGACGCAACGTCAAAGGGGTTTGAGAAAAGGATCTGACCGGTTTTATTGTTTACGTAAGCAATTTCACCGGAAATAGGCTCAACATAAAGTGACATATCCTCTTTTTCGAGGTATTTGGTCATCGTTGCGAGCTTATCCTCGGGAGAACTGAAAACCTGCTTTACATAATCAATAGTCGGTACGCCTTCTTCGATGTCAAATCCGGGTACAAGCGGCGAAGCTGCAAATACCGGGAGCATTCCAAGAACCATAACAACAGCCAGGAACGCCGATAATAATTTAATTTTTTTCATTACTATACTCCTATCCTGTTATTACATACGGAATGTTACTTCTGTTACAATGCTCGAAATGAAGCTTACGATCTTGGCAAGAAGCGCGGAGAAGAGAACACCGATAAACATGATGATCGCCATACCGAGAATCGTACCGATACAGGTAAGAACATTCTTTCCGAACGTATAATCGTGTGTAACCATCATGCCGAAGAAGATGAGCAGACCTGCCCAAACAAAGGCGAAGGTTACAAGAAGGTTGACAACGGTTGCTTCGTTTGCAAGTGCAACATTGGAATAAAGAACCGAGGGAACAATAAGGATCGGAATCGGAACGAGCGCATAGCAGGTTGCGACGAAGATATCCTTAAGGCTTCCTTCACCGTCAAACAGAGTGGTAAGACACCAGTTTGCAACGGTCCAGAGAATTACCGGAACTGCAACTGCAGCAACCTGAACAAGGATTGTTGACGATTCCTGACGGGGGTCGAAAATATAACCGGTTCCGACATCCTGATAGAAGAATGTGAGAATCGCAAGAACAAGCCAAACGAGAGCTGCTCTCACCGAGCCGCGCTGTTCATGCTTCAGATCCCAGAAGCCGTCAAACGGGTGGATAATGAGGTGACAAGCGTAAAGCAGCTCTTCCTTGAAGGTTTTGCGTCCCTTCTTGAGCTGAGTTTTCTTGTTGACCTTAGCTGCGTACTTATTGAAGATTACAAGAAGCACAACAACAACAATTGCGATTACGGGAATCCAGAGAATATTCTTTGCAATCCAGTTCTTTCTTATTTCCTTGAATGCTTCGGAATAGTTTTCTGTGTCGTATGCCGACTTGTAGGATTCCATCGCTTCGGTATATTTTGCCTCTCTGTAGAGTGCTTTACCTATACCGATGTATGCAGAGTCGAAGTTGTTGTTTCTCTGGCGTATCTCCTGCCAGTATTCCATCGACTTGTCATAGTTTCTCTCGTTAGTGTTTCTGACAGCCTCGATGAGCAGGTCGCCATACTCAGTGCGTCTGAAAACAGTGATGTTATCTGCAGCCTTATCAAGGATAAGAATATCGCTGTCAAGATAAGCAATTGCTTCAATCGACTGAATGTTACCGAGTTGCTGACCGATATCACCGAAGATGAAGAGGAGATTACCGCCCTCATCATAGGTGTAGACCTTGGAACGCTTTTCGTCAATGATTGACCAGGTTTCCTCAGGTCCGACAGCCGCGTCGATGATTACCGAAGCACCGGTGATCTCAGCAGTTGTAAGGTTTGAAACCTTAACCTCACCGCCCGGGCCGAAGAAGCCGTTACGCTTCATGATGTCCGCGCCGGCAGTGTTGAGCTTTTTAACAGGAGCATATGTACTGTCCTTGCTGTCGATCGCTGCCTGCTGTGAGTCCGGATCAACCGACGAGGTGGTTACATAAATGAAGCCGTCCTTGTCGATGGTGATGTTGTTAAACTCGGTTGAAACGTACTGTTGCGAGAATTTTCTCTGCTCTTCTGTCTGGAAGTTTCTCCAGAGGATATCAAGAGCACTGATTGTAACCTTCTGCGCACCGATGAAGCCCTGGAAATCGCCATCCTCATTGATCGCAATAACGCCCATATAGGTGGAGGAGGATACAACATAGATACGGCCGTATTCGTCAACCGCGAGGGCAACCGGCTTATAAACGGAGCCTGCGGGGAAAACGTCCGCATCCGGTTCTTCGATGGTCTTATAGTAAGTACCGTCGATCTCGAACATTATGATACGGTTGTTGTCGGTGTCGGCAACATAGATCTTATCATTCTGAACGAAAACGCCCGAGGGACTCGAAAGTGAGTCCGGAACACCGTTCTGATTGATAAAGGAATCAATGTAGAATTTCAGCTTGAAATATCTGTCAAGAACGACGATACGGTTGTTAGCCGCGTCTGCGATGTAAACATTTTTGTTTTCGTCAACAACGAGGTCACGGGGATCGTCGATTGCAGGCTCAACACCCATATATTCGGAATCTATCTGTCTGTCCGGAACATAAGCGTCGGGAGACTGAAGCGCGAAGCCGTCGATTGAATAGGTGTATGTTGAATACGGAGTAATTGCCGCAATAGGCAGACATCCGAAAACAAGCATGAGACAAGCGGTGAGGGCAAGTATTTTTATTGATTTTTTCATATTTACCCTCCTTTAGTCCTTCATACCCGATGAACCCATCGTCTCGATGATGTTACTCTGAGTGATGATGAATACGCTGATCGGAACCGCCATCATGATAACCTGCGAAGCTGCGGCAGCACCTGCACGGGCAATACCGCCGGCAACGATCTGGTTGATAGCGTAGTTGAAGGTCTTCAACTGTTCGGAATAGATGTAAATCGAGTTACCTGCGTTCCAAAGTCCCTGGAAGGAATAGATGATAAGAGTAAGCCAAGCGGGCTTAACCATCGGCATCGCGATCTTAAGGAACGTATAGAACTCGGAAGCACCGTCAAGTCGCGCAGACTCAAGAACCGCATCGGAAACCGAGGATTCCATAAACTGCTTCATGAGGTAAAGACCAAGGGAGGTACACCAAGCAGGAACGATTATTGCGAGGTAAGTATCAACCCAGTGGAGTGTACTCATGGTGAGGAAGTTTGCGATAGCGGTAACGGTGGAGTTAAACATAAGGGAGAGGACGATAACCTGGAAGATCCAGCCGCGTCCGGGGAACTTGATCTTAGCCAAAGCGTAAGCCGCCATAGAGGATAAGATTAAGTTACCGACAGTACCCGAAACCGAAATAAATACGGTGTTGAATATGTATCTTGAGAACGGGACCCATGATGTGCTCATGAGCTTAAAGAGGTCGGAGAAGTTCTTGAGAGTCGGGCTTACAACATAGAAGCGCGGAGGATACATCCAAAGCTCATCAAGAGGCTTCAGCGACTGCATGATAACGTAAAGCATCGGCAGGAACATGAACGCGCCGAGGATAATAAGCATTACGTTAATGCCAAGGTCGCCGCCAACCGAACGGTTGAGGACAACTTTATGTTTTCTGGTTCTTAACTTTGCCATATTATTGTCCCACCTTCGAAAGTAATTTCTTAATCACGAGGTTACATCCCACCATGACGATGAAGAGTATAACCGCGATTGTTGAGGAGTAACCGACTTCGAAACGCTGTCCGCCGTAGTCCTCGAGGTGATGCATGATTGTGTGTGCCGCATAGTCAACAGACGGCATACCTGCAAGCGCGGTAACGACCGAACCGAAACCGAACGACTGGGTTATAGCCATAACCGCACCGAACATAAGCTGCGGCTTCATCGTCGGCAGAGTGATATACCAAAGCTCCTGCCATCTGTTCTTAACGCCGTCAACCGCACCTGCCTCGTAAAGCGACTTATCAATGGTCTGAAGACCTGCGATAAACGAGAGGAAGGAGGTACCGAGCGAGGTCCAAAGCGCAACAACGATACACAGCGGCATAACGTAATTTGCATCCTTAAAGAACAGGATCGGGTCGGTGATAAATCCGAACTCAAGCAGCCAAGCATTAACATAGCCGTATGCGTCACTTGAGAAGATTACCTGCCAAATGAGGTAAACGGAACCCGCGATGGACGGTGCGTAGAAAATAAGAGTAACTACCGCACGGATCTTGGGAGTAAGCTCGTTAATAAACCAAGCAACGAGCAGGGAGATAAAGTATGAAACGGGACCTGTGATCGACGCGAACACGAGTGTATTCTGAGCGGCGATCATAAAGATATCGTCATCGAGGAACAATCTTATATAGTTGTCCGCAAAAATGAATCTGGGGAACTCGAGCAGGTTAAACTCGGTGAAGCTCAGAATGATTGACAAAGCAACCGGGAATACAGTGAATATAGTAAAGAGAATAATAAACGGCGCGATCATGATGTACGCAGTTTTATTTCGAGCTATCTCTTTAAGAGTCCACTGAAACTTGGTCATGTCTTTACGAGAAGTCGGCTTCGGCGCATTTTTTGCCGTTGCGTTCTGTGGCATCTGTATTCTCTCCTTTACAGAAATTTATGATACCGTCCTCCGTCCGCCCGGTTTATGAGTGGACGGAGAATCGGAGTAATTAGTCGTTTGATTCGTTTTCCTGTTGCTGTTTTGCTTCTCTGTCGGCAAGGGTTTCACCGAGCTCAAGAGTGTCAAGCTCGAACTCTTTACGCTTTCTGGTGATTTCCTTATTGATATCATCAACATAGCCGAGGAGTGCTTCAACAGGGTCCGCATTGTTATTGAGTGCATCAAGGAACGCGAACTCAACATAACGGGTTATAATGTAACCGCCGGGCATTTCTTCGATAGTAGCAAGGTTATTGTACTGAGCGAAGATGTTTTCAAGGTCGGTCGATGTCCAAGGCAGCGACTTGATTGCTTCCTTGTTAGCCGTTGCGAACATCGCACCCATACCGACGATAGCAACCTTCTCGTTTGCGTAACGGGACTGTGTATCAGCGGTGGTGTACCAATCCATGAATTTCCAAGCGCTTTCCTGCTTTTCACAGCCGTTCATCATAACGATGGAGGTTACAGTCGAGATCGCAACATTGTTGATGCTGCCGTCCTCCTGCTCCATACCGATAACCGGTACGAACTCCCAAAGGTCACGAATTTCGGTTGCGAAGACGGAGAGCTGATTATACATCGTGATATAGTCAGCGAAGATAATCGGCATCTCACCCGTTCTGAAACGGTTTGCCGCATCATACTGATACGGGAACGAATACTGAGTAAAGTAAGAACACATGGTGTCGAATGCTTCAAGTGCGGTATTGGAGTCGAGATTGATTCTCATACCGTCATCGGCATAAAGTGTTCCGCCCATCTGATAGAGGAAGAGCTGGAGACCGGCCATACTGTTCGGTATACCGACTTCCATATTATTATATTGAAGAACAGGAACCATCGCCATGAGGTCGTCCCATGTCCTCGGGATGTCAAGACCAAGCTCAGCGAGAACGTCCTTACGGTAGAACATCATTGAGAAGGACTGAGTTTCCGGTAAACCGTATGTTACGCCGTAAAGCGACATCGGAACGGTTGCAGACTCGGAGAATCTCGAAGCAATCTCATCGAAGTTTGAGAAGACCTCTCTCATCTCTGCCTTGTATGCCTTGGTTTCCTCATCGTCGCCCTCTTCATCTGCATATCCCTCAGGATTAAGAGGAAGAACCGCGCTTCTGATTGCATACTGAACCGGGATTGACTGAGCGTTTTCAAGAGCGACATCAGGACCTGTTCCTGAAAGTGTCGCCGGGAGAAGTGTACCTGCCGCAACGAGTCGGAGGTTTACGCCGATTCCCTGCTCACCAACGAAGTAGTTATCGCAGAGTGTACGAATAACCTGTGCGGAGTCGCGGTCGCTCTGTGCCCAAACGTCGATGATTTCATTCTGGTCAAGCTCCTTGGTTGCACCCATGTTCGAATAGTCGGTGAAGAACGACATAATGAACGACTTAACCTCAAAGCCAACCGAATCAAAGAATCCCGCCTCAGCCTTCGGAAGCTCAGTGCCTGCAGGCTGAATTGAAATATAGTCGAGGAGCAGCGGCTGATTTCTTACACTGTTGAGCCATGTACCGAGCGTACCGATGTTACTCTTGAGAGTTGAAAGGTTCTTTGCGACCTCATCCTCGTCGGTTGCCATTCTTTCGAGCACACGCGCGATGTTGTCAAGAGTTGCCGTGTTGCTGCCCTTTGAACCGTTGATTTCGGTTATGAGCTTGGAAACGGCATCAATCTCGTGATACTGCTTGTAAAGGTCCTTGATCGTATCGGGAATAAGACCTCTGAAGTTGTAGTCGCGGTACTGGTCGGGATCGGCACCGGTGATCTGAAGGATTTTCAGATAATCGTTGTTGATCGAAGTGAGCGCATTCTGGATGCGTCCGATGATCTCACTCATCTCGCCGAGTACGACTTCAAATTTAATTGTATATTCCTTGCCCTCTTCAAAGTAGAACTGGAACGAGATTTCGCCGTTATTGAGCGGCTTTACATTCCAGGATTCAGAGAAATTGAACTGGAGGTAATTTGCTTCCTCAAAAGGAACTTCACCGTTTATGTAAATACGGCGCGATGTGTACATACCGTTAAGGTCAGCCTGCCTGAAGCGCGGAACGATCTCATAAAGACCGCTTGCTTCAGGCGTGAACGTATACTCGATCCACTGACCGACACCCTGCCACTTTGTTCCGCCGAGCGCATTGAGCTTGGACTGCGACGAGCTCTGAGGCGAGGTTATCGCAGAGGTTCTGTCGTTCTGCGGATAAATAGTCTGGTCGGATGTTGCGCCTGTGAACTCAGCCTCAAGAATGATCGGCTCAACACCGGTCGCCGGCTTGTAACCGTTCTTCGCATACTCTGCCTCAACGTCTGCATATGACGGAAGCTCCTCATAGGGATAAAGAGTAATGCTCTTGATGATAAGAGTTTCACGGGTTGCCTCAAGCGAGATGGTGTGAGCGCCCTCTGAGAAGACGATTTCGAACGGATTGATATCGTAACCCGTTGAGTCGGTCATAACATAGGTACACCATTCGGGCGAGATAACCTTCTCCGGTCTGATCTCGTTTTTGTTAAGATCGAGCGTGAAGCCGCGTCCGCCGTCATCGTAATTATCCGTAAGATTATCATGCCACACCTTTGAGAGCGAAAGATATCTCGCACCCTTGAACGGATACTCACCGTCAACACGCAGTCTGCGCTCGATAGCAGTCGCCTTGGCCTTTTCGCCATTGAATGACTCCTCCGATGCAAGGAAATTGTATTCAATCTCGACTGCATATTTAGCCGTTTCGGGGATTTCAACATCCCACGTTACAGTACCCGAGCTGGGAGTGTAGAGCACGCCATCGCGCACCTCAACCGCAGCATCTGTCAGTTCCTTGTTGTAATCGACGGCGTTTATAACAATTGATGAGTCTGCGCGCTTAACATCGGCATTTCTCGCCGCATAATCCGCGTAAGTTTCGGCGTTGAGCAGATCCTGAACGTCAGCTATATCGTAGCCGACGGTGGAGCTGTCCTCTTCCGTTTTTGCGGTCTGGTCGTCAGCTGCCGCAGCAACACTGAACGTCGAACCGACCATCATCAATGATAAAAAACCGGCAATTAAACGCGTTAATTTCGTTTTTTTCATTAACCTGTTCCTCCTGCCAAGAAATTACTTTGAAGGGTATAGAATCGCATAAACAGCTTTTTATGTAACCTTTGCAGTATTCCGAGCTGCCGTTTGTGTGGCTTATAATATAATGAAGACAAATCTCAAAACGCGCAAAAGGGCATAACAAAGCAGTGAACTAATCGGCGGCTCCGATCACCATATCGGGACAGTCCGCCGATTTTTTCATACAAATATAATAGCATAACGCCACAAAAAAGTCAAGAGCGGCATTTTTTTCGCAACTTTTCAGTGCCGCCCTCAAAAGTCAGTCCTGTGCCGAAATTCGGTTGTTCACATTTTGTCGAGTCGCGTCGCAAGTCCGCGAACTCTTTTGTACGACAAACGTAACAGTTTTGATGTAACTCAAATTCACTTTATCCTCTTGTGATAATACAGTAATTATCGTTATTTTCTCATCTCTCATCTCCACAGGTTATCTTTTTGGTAATTATCAATTACTATATTAGCACTACAAAACCCTGATTCCACGGTGAAAAAGCCTCGATTTTCATCGTGCATTTTGCACAAAAATATCACTATTTTTTCTACACCTATACAAATTGCACAAATTTAACGTTTTTTAGTAAATATTTGTAAATTTATGTAATATTCTTCCAATCGAGCTTCTTTTTGCCATGAATCTTTTAATACATTAATATTCCGCCACATACCCATTGTATGACAACAAGCAAATTCTGAAAAGCGCAAAAAAGACCGTCCCACACTCGGCAGGACAGTCCTGATATATCACTGATGTTTGGTGCAGGTTGCGCAGTGACCGGCGCATCCACCCTTGCGAAGATCGTGTGCGATACCCTTTTTATCGTAATAATTGGCAATCGCTTCTTTTACCGCCTCCTCAGCAAGCACGGAGCAGTGGATTTTCTGAGGCGGGAGTCCGTCAAGAGCCTCGATAACAGCCTTATTTGTAAGCCCCAAAGCCTCTTTGACGGTCTTTCCCTTGATAAGCTCGGTTGCCATCGACGATGTTGCAATAGCCGCACCGCAGCCGAAGGTCTTGAACTTAACGTCCTCGATAACCTCATCTTCATTTATTTTGAGGTACATTCTCATGATATCGCCGCAGGTTGCGTTACCAACCTCACCCACAGCGTCTGCATTCTCGATCTCGCCGACATTTCTCGGATTGGCGAAGTGATCCATAACCTTTTCACTGTACATAGTATATCTCCTTTCACTGTTTATGCGCTCAGCCGTTATAAAGCGGACTCATCGCGCGAAGTCTTTCAACAATCGGGGGTAATTTTTCTAAAATGTAATCAATATCGGCATCTGTTGTGTCACGGCTGATTGAAAGTCTGAGTGAACCGTGTGCCTGTTCAACGGGAACGCCGATCGTCAGAAGCACGTGTGACGGTTCAAGTGAGCTTGACGAGCAAGCCGAACCGGTCGAAGCACAGATTCCTGCCATATCGAGAAGTAAAAGCAAGCTCTCACCCTCGATAAATTCAAACGAAACATTGACGTTTCCGGGAAGTCTGCCCTCGCGCGGGCCGTTGAGACGTGTGTGCGGTATAGCCGTAATCGCATCAATGAGACGGTCGCGCATCGCTGCAACACGCTTGCCCTCATCAAGACCGCCGATCGCATCCTCGAGAGCCTTTGCAAGACCGACGATATAAGGAACATTCTCCGTACCGCCGCGTCTGCTTCTCTCCTGACCGCCGCCGTCGATGAGGTTATTGATACGAACGCCGTTTCGGATATAAAGTGCACCGATTCCCTTGGGAGCGTGAATTTTGTGCCCCGAAAGGGAGAGCATATCAACACCAAGCTCGGCGATGTTTATATCAACCGCGCCGACTGCCTGAACAGCATCGGTGAAAACAAGCGTTTTGGGATTCTTTTCCTTAACAGCCGCCGCAATTTCACGTATCGGCTCGATTGTACCGATCTCGTTATTAGCGTACATAACCTCAACAAGAATAGTATCAATACGCACCGCCGCCGCAACCTGCTCTGGTGTTACACGTCCCTCATTGTCGGTGTCGAGATATGTCACCTCAAAGCCCTCTTTTTCAAGACTTTCAAGCGCATGAAGCACGGCGTGGTGCTCGATTTTGGTTGAAATGATATGTCTGCCGCGATTTTTCATTGCGTAAGCGATACCCTTTATAGCCCAGTTGTCAGCCTCGGAGCCGCTCGCCGTGAAGTATATTTCGTTCGGCTTGCAATTAAGAAGCGATGCGATCTTCTCGCGCGCCTCTGTGATAGCCGCCTTTGCTATTCTGCCCTTTTGGTGCAGACTCGACGGATTACCGTAAACCTCGGTGAGGTAAGGCATCATCGCTTCAAGCACTGTGGGGGATGTTGATGTGGTTGCCGCGTTATCGGCGTAAACCAATCTTTCTGCCATGATATTTATTCATCCTTTCCGTATGGAAGATAATTTTATAATAGAACGGTTATTATTACCGTATATTAATTGTATACCTTTTTGGTGCACATTTCAATACATAAAGCGCATTTTAATGTAAACAATTCGTGAACATCAACGATAAAGCTCCGCCTGTCCGCACGCAAGCTGATCACAGCGTTCGTTATACGGGTGTCCTGCGTGCCCTTTAACCCAGACGAGCTTGACCTCGTGACGTGCTAACTGCACAAGCAGACGTTCCCATAGATCGGGGTTGAGCGCAGGAGATTTATCAGCTTTCTTCCAGCCTTTCGCTTTCCATGAGTAAACCCAGCCTTTTTCGATGGAATCGACCATATATTTCGAATCAGACGTAAGCGTTACGTCGCACGGTTCTTTGAGTGCTTCGAGCGCACTGATTGCCGCCATAAGCTCCATGCGGTTGTTTGTGGTCTGCGCCTCGCCGTCGGATAGCTCTTTTTCGATGCCGTTATAAACGATAACAGCACCCCAGCCGCCCGGTCCGGGATTGCATTTGCAGGCACCGTCCGTGTATATGTCAACGTGTTTCAAGCGTGTCACCTCCGTGTCACAGTTCATAATGTATTTTGCAATATATTATGCCCGTTTTGGGGAAAAATATTGTGCTTGGAATGTTTTTAATGTTACATTCACAGGGGAGCGGAATGATGTCATTTCCGAAATGTGGCGCCTCGATTTTCGTATCTTCCGAAGGGGACGGACACCAACGCTGCGCGATGTTTTCCATCCCCCTCGGGCTCCCCCACTTTCCTTTGCCTGCGCTCGATTCGCGCTCAACTCCGCCTTACGGCTCCGGATTCGCTTTGACACTGTAACCGTTCGTCCGCCGCCAACTTCGTCGACGGCTCAATGGCTTCATTGCTTCTTTTGCGACGCAAAGTTACTTAAAGCCTTCTCCGGCGGGAGAAGGTGTCGAGCAAAGCGAGACGGATGAGGCGTTCTTTGCAGTGAACGCCAAAGATGTAATTGTAGAAACGCATACCACTAAACGGTCGTTGGGGAAGGGGCCCCGACTACCGAGAGCGTTTTCGGAGCGTTTATGCGAAGCCTCTGTGAGCGAATGCGTTGTATAAAGTTTTTTGCGGAGCTTTTTTTCAAAAAAGCGACCGTCCTCCTATACGCAAACGCTTCCCACACAAAAAGCCAATGGAGCTGTCTTTATACGGACAAGACAGCCCCTTATATGTTTACTTAAAATACTTAACGCCGGACTCGAAGATCTTCTGATCCTTGTCGCCCTCGATATTGACAGCTACGTTTGAGCCGATACGCTCGCTGTGTCCCATCTTACCGAGGATACGTCCGTCGGGACTGAGAATACCCTCTATAGCATATGTCGAGCCGTTCGGATTGTAACGGATGTCCATAGTCGGGTTACCGTCCATATCAACATACTGCGTTGCGATCTGACCGTTCGCCGCAAGACTGCGTACAAGCTCCTCGCTCGCCCAGAAGCGTCCCTCACCGTGAGAGATCGGAATCGAGTGAATGTCACCTGCATTAACACCTGCAAGCCACGGAGACTTGTTCGATGCGATGCGTGTACGAACCATCATCGACTGGTGACGTCCGATAGCGTTGAAGGTAAGCGTCGGGCAGTCTGCATTCATCTCGTCCATGATCTTGCCGTAAGGAAGAAGTCCCGACTTGATGAGCGCCTGGAAACCGTTGCATATACCGAGCGCAAGACCGTCGCGCTGATCGAGAAGACGTGTAACCGCTTCCTTAACCTTCGGGTTGCGGAGCACCGCCGTGATGAATTTGCCCGAACCGTCAGGCTCGTCACCGCCGGAGAAACCGCCGGGAATCATGAGCATCTGTGCATTATCAAGAAGCGCTACAAACTCGTCAACCGCATCGCCGAGTGCCTTTGCATCAAGGTTACGGAGAACGAAAATGTCAGCGTGTGCGCCTGCTTTAACGAAACGGCGCATAGTGTCGTATTCGCAGTTTGTGCCGGGGAATACGGGGATTACCACTCTCGGCTTTGCGAATGTATCTATATGGTGTGCCTTTGCACGTGTGGTGCAGGTGAACGCTTCGGTTGTTTCGGGCTTAACCTCTGCCGCCTTGGTCGGGAATACCTTTTCAAGCGTGTTTTCCCAAGCATCAGCAAGCTCGGTGATGGCAACGGATGTTGCGCCGATTGTGATCTTGCCGTCGTCGGTGGTGTAACCGATAAGCTCGCCGTCAAGCTCGTCTGCGCTCTCGATGATGAATGCACCGTAATTCAGCGCAAACAACGTCTTTGTATCAATTCCCTCGCTCTTGAAGCCGACACGGTTACCAAAGCTCATCTTCATGATGCCCTCGGCAACGCCGCCTGCGTCAACTGTGTAAATAGCCTTTGCCTTACCGCTTGCCGCAATGGCGTAAACCTTTTCAAAGAGGTCGCGCAGGGAAGCAAAATCGGGGAGCTTGTCCTCGTTATACTTCGGCGCAAAGTAGTAAACCTTGTCGCCTACCGCCTTAAATTCGGGAGTTACGATATTCTTCGCATCCATCGGAGCGATTGCGAACGAAACGAGTGTCGGAGGAACGTCAATGTTCTCAAATGTACCCGACATCGAGTCCTTACCGCCGATTGCCGCGATGTTAAGTTCGAGCTGTGCTTTAAGCGAACCGAGAAGTGCCGCCATAGGCTTGCCCCAACGCTCGGGCTTGTTATTTGTGCGCTCGAAATATTCCTGGAATGTCAGATAAATGCTCTTGTAATCAATACCTGCCGCAACGAGCTTAGCAACCGATTCAACAACTGCATAAGCCGCACCGTGATAAGGGCTCTTTTCGGAGAGGAACGGATCGTAACCGTAAGCCATAACCGATGTTGTATCGGTTTCACCCTCTAAAACCGGGATCTTCGCCGCCATGTACTGCGGCTGCGTGAGCTGATATTTACCGCCGTAAGGCATTACAACAGTGCCTGCGCCGATCGAGCTGTCAAACTTTTCAACAAGACCTCTCTGCGAGCAGATGTTGAGGTCGGAAATAAGCTCACGGAGTGCCTTTTCGGTATTTGCAGTATCAAGTGTTGCCGCATAACCGTCGAGCAGACCGTCCTCGTTTACGGGTTTGATTTCAATAGTTGTGTGCTTCTCTGCGCCGTTTGAGTTGAGGAACTCACGGGAGAGGTCGATTATATATTTGCCGTTCCAGAGCATCTTGAGGCGAGGCTCCTCGGTAACGATGGCAACAACGGTCGATTCGAGGTTTTCACGCGATGCAAATTCACGGAATTTGTCTACATTTTCAGCTGCAACGACAACTGCCATTCTCTCCTGCGATTCGGAGATCGCAAGCTCTGTGCCGTCAAGTCCCTCATATTTCTTCGGAACCTTGGAAAGGTCAATGTCAAGACCGTCTGCAAGCTCACCGATAGCAACCGAAACGCCGCCTGCACCAAAGTCGTTACATCTCTTAATGAGACGTGTAACCTCGCCGTTTCTGAAAAGACGCTGAATCTTTCTTTCCTCGGGCGGATTACCCTTCTGAACCTCTGCGCCGCAGGTTGTAAGCGATTCTGCCGTGTGTGCCTTTGACGAGCCTGTCGCACCGCCGCAGCCGTCACGTCCGGTCTTACCGCCGAGCAGAACTATAACGTCACCTGCCTCCGGGCGTTCACGGACAACATTACATTCGGGAGCCGCACCGACTACCGCACCGATCTCAAGATGCTTTGCAACGTAGTTCGGATGATAGAGCTCATAAACCGCACCGGTTGCAAGGCCGATCTGGTTACCGTATGACGAATAACCTGCGGAAGCACCGTGTGTGATCTTGCTCTGCGGAAGCTTGCCGGGGATGGTTTCGCTAACGGGTAAGCGAGGATCGGCACAACCGGTCACACGCATCGCCTGATATACATACGCACGTCCCGACAGCGGGTCACGGATAGCACCGCCAAGACAGGTCGCCGCGCCGCCGAAGGGCTCGATTTCGGTCGGATGGTTGTGTGTTTCGTTTTTGAACATGAGCAGCCAATCCTGCTCCTCACCGTCAACTGTAACCTTTATCTTGATCGAGCAAGCGTTGATCTCCTCGGATTCGTCCATGTTTTTGAGTACGCCGCGCTTCTTTAAATATTTTGCCGCGATTGTGCCCATATCCATGAGCGAGATATTCTTCTTGCGCTCGCCGTAAACGAACTTGCGCTTTTCGAGGTAATCGTTGTATGTATCCTCAATATACTTTTCGCCGATCTTAACCTCGTCGATAGCTGTGAGGAATGTGGTGTGACGGCAGTGGTCAGACCAATACGAGTCGATAAGACGAACCTCGGAAATTGTCGGATCGCGTTTTTCCTCGTTCTTGAAATAAGCCTGACAGAACTTAACGTCGTCAAGGTCCATCGCAAGCGCATATTTCTTGAGGAATGCTTTGAGCTCGTCCTCGCCGTATGAAATGAAACCGTCGATGGTTTCAACGGTTGTGGGAATGTCGAAAGTTTCTGCAAGAGTCTCGGGCTTCGCAAGTGATGCTTCACGGCTTTCAACAGGGTTGATCACGTAAGCCTTGATCTTCGCAAGCTCATCCTCGGTAACATCGCCAGAAAGGATATAAACTCTCGCGGTACGGACAGCAGGTCTGTCCTCATATGTGATAAGCTGTACGCACTGTGCGCAGGAATCGGCACGCTGGTCAAACTGACCGGGTAGATATTCAACTGCGAATATACGCTCGTTTGCACTGACCTCAACATCGTCAAAAATGATATCGCTCTGCGGCTCGGAGAAGATAGTGTTCTTCGCCTTTGCAAAGATCTCCTCTGAAATGCCCTCAATGTCATAACGGTTGAGTACGCGAAGCGAAGCAAGCGATGTAATCATCAGATTCTCGCGGATATCCGCAAAAAGCGATCTCGCTTCAACTGCGTGTGCTGGCTGTTTTTCAACAAATATTCTGTAAACCATATTCCGACTCCTTTTTATTGATAGTGTAAATGATTTTGTGTATGGGGGGTACGCGGCTTTTTTGAAAAAAAGCCTGGCAAAAAACTTTAATGACGCTAC
>CAYSFT010000032.1:0-23715 GCA_964430755.1 uncultured Lachnospiraceae bacterium
ACCGTTGACACTATCGTTAAGTTCGGTGCATCGTCTTACAACTACTTCCATTAATAGCCTTATATAAGAAAATATCCCCCTCAGCATTGGACTGTCCGAAATTGTACGTGCAGTTCAGTTTGAGGGGGATGATTTTATTCACATATCCTTCTTTATTCGCTCAAGCGCGGCTTTTTCGATTCGCGAGACCTGTGCTTGTGAAATGCCGATTTCACCTGCGATCTCCATTTGTGTGCGGCTCTTGAAATAGCGCAGCTCGATGATGTTTTTCTCGCGTTCCGATAAACGCTTCATCGCTTCACGAAGTGCGATATCCTCGAGCCATGCTTCATCGGTGTTATCTGTGTCGCTGATTTGATCCATTATATAAATTGAGTCGCCTCCGTCTGTGAAAACCGGCTCATATAGGCTTACAGGTTCGACTATCGCTTCAAGTGCCGCACCGACTTCCTCTTTGCTGACGCCGAGCACTTTGGATATATCTTCGAGCGACGGTTCACGGTCGAGTGTGCGCGTTAACTGTTCACGAGCCTGCAGTGCACGGTATGCGAGATCGCGCACAGAACGACTCACACGGACTATATTGTTATCTCGCAGATACCGTCTTATCTCGCCGATTATCATCGGTACAGCGTAAGTTGAAAACTTGACATCCAGCGTCAAATCAAAATTATCGACTGCCTTTATCAGCCCAATACAGCCAACCTGAAAAAGATCGTCAAGATTCTCGCCGCGTCCCGTGAAACGCTGAATTATCGACAAAACCAGACGTAAATTTCCGTTAATAAGTTCTTCTCTCGCGGTAGTGTCACCGCTTCTTGCTTTGATGAGCAGTTCATGCTTTTCTTCAGAGGAAAGTGTTTTTAAATTTGAGGTGTTAACGCCGCAGATTTCTACCTTGCGGCTGTAGGTTGATGACTTCATAACATATGCCCGCTTTCATACCTTGGTTTCCATAGGTAGTATTGCCATTTGCCGCGAGTCGTTATACAGTCACAAATTTGTATTGTTTTGGCATTTTATCAAAAAAATCGCTCCCCATATCGGAAAGCGAAATTTTGAATTATTCTTTTATATCAACGTACACTCCGTTTACCGTCACATCTGCATCTGCACGGATAAGAACGTACTTTACGCCGTCAATGATGCGTGTTTCAACGAGATCACCGCGCTCGGGATTCACCTTTATCATAACATCGGGGGTTTTTATTTCAAGCTTTTTGGGCTCGACTATATTTCTCGGATGAATCGGTGCACACGAGCCGTATTCTTCGTCGCAACGGCTCTTGAATTCGTCGACCTTTTGTTCGGAAACGCCACATCCCTCGAGCACTGATGCAATCTCTGTGCGCGTTACGGTGAGAGGCTCCTGTACCTTCAAAAGCTTGTGTTCTTCGATGCGTTGTGCGATGTCATCGTGTACCGCTTGCACGACCTCGTATGTACATTCCTTGCCGAGCGTATTGCCGAGTACCGCTTCAAAGATTATTTTCTGCTCTCCTGCCGCTTTGGGAAGCTCTGTTTTAAAGAGATTATTTGCGAAGCTCTCGCTGTTATCGTCCGCGTTTTTGACGTAGTAGAGTGCGTTATAGATATTTGTCTGACGTCCGTCAAAGGCAGGGAAGATGAATCCGAGCTCGGGCGCGGAAACATTCCATTCGCAGGAGCGTGTGTGGAAGTTTTTCTTGGTCGGATCGTAAGCGAGCGTTGATTTGGCTTCTTTAACGGGACAAACGGCGCACATGATATATGTGAACATTGAGGTTGATTCGTCCGATTCACCGTCGTCACGGTGCTTTTTCGGAACGTCATAGGTGTCGGTCATGAGAAGTATAAGATTATTACCCTCAAGCGTAAGACCTTCGGTTGCTTTATCGAAAAAGGTCTTTGCGGCATCGTCATCCTTGATCGCGGTTGTACGGAGCTTTGAGAGAAGTGCGTGCTCCTCACCCGATTCAACCTGCGGTATCGAGAAAGCGATGTCGATGAGATTTTTGCCATTGATTCCCGAAAGTGCGCGCTTGAAGATGGCGAGGTACTTTTCGCTTTCCTCTTGCGGAAGCATGAAAAACGGGGTTGAAAACTCGTGTATGGTCTCGCGATTTTCGTTTATGTAACGTCCGCGCAGGGTTGTTATGTTGTTTTTATCGGGTACGAGTCTTCTGCGAAGCTCGGCTATTTCTCTGTCTGTCATGGTATTAATGTAAGGGGATTTTCCCGTACTCCTTTCAAATTTTGCTCCATATATTATACACCGTCGCGACGGCAAAATCAAGTGCGCAATTGTAAAAATAAAAAATCCCAACTGCATCGGCAATCAGGATTTATGGCAGGGATAGTTGGACTCGAACCAACGCGTGCAGGAGTCAAAGTCCTGTGCCTTAACCGACTTGGCTATATCCCTTCATACCACAATAGTATACCATATCCGCAGGCATTTCTCAAGCACTTTAAAGGGATTTTTATTTTCGCGCACTTTTCGCTTTACAAGTGGTCGAAACCATACATTTACACCTTAATTTATGTTGAAAAATGATATTGAAATTTCAGGAAATAACGTGTATAATATAATTAGTGCAATATGCATTGTCACGGAAAAACCGTGAAAGAAAGGAGTTTTCAAAATGGATAAAGTTAGATTTGGTATTATCGGCTTCGGTAACATGGGTTCGAGCCATGCAAGATACCTCACAGCAGGCGAGGTTGAGGGCGCAGAGCTCACTGCTATTTGCGATATCAAGCCCTCAAAGCTTGAATTTGCAAAGGAAAAATATCCGGATATAGCACGTTTCGACAATCATATGGATCTTCTCAAGTCCGGTCTTGTTGATGCGGTTATTATTTCCACACCTCATTATTTCCACCCTGAGATCGGTATTGATGCATTTGGTGCAGGTATCCACGTTCTCTCTGAAAAGCCTGCCGGTGTTTACACTAAGAGAGTTTATGACCTTATCGAGGTTGCAAAGAAGAGCGGCCTTGTTTACGGTCTTATGTTCAATCAGCGTACCAATCCTATGTACATAAAGATGCGCGAGATCGTTCAGAACGGCGAGCTCGGTGAGCTTACACGCAGCAACTGGATCATCACTGACTGGTACAGAACTCAGTATTATTACGATTCCGGCGATTGGAGAGCAACATGGGCAGGCGAAGGCGGCGGCGTTCTCGCTAATCAGTGTCCTCATCAGCTTGACCTCTGGCAGTGGATCTTCGGTATGCCGAAGCGTATCCATGCATTCTGCCATGAGGGACGTCATCACGATATCGAGGTTGAGGATGATGTAACCGCATATGCAGAGTACGAGAACGGTGCAACCGGCGTATTCATCACCTCCACTGGTGACACTCCCGGTACAAACCGCTTCGAGGTAACCGGCACAAAGGGTAAGATGATCGCAGAGGGCAAGACTCTCACAGTTTATAAGAATTCCAAGGATTCCGCAGAGCTTATCAAGGAAGACACCGAAAGCGGATTTGAAAAGCCCGAGGTTGAAACCATTGTGTTCAATTTCGACGACGAAGGTCCGAAGCACAAGGGTATCACTCAGAACTTCACAGATCACATCCTCACCGGCGCACCTATGATCGCTTCCGGTTACGAGGGAATCAACGGTCTTTCCATTGCTAACGCTATGATGCTTTCTTCTTGGAAGAATGACTTTGTTGAATGTCTTAACGACGGCGAGGAATTCTGGGCAGAGCTTCAGAAGAAGATTGCTAATGCTAAGCCTCGCGTTAAGAGAGTTGTTGAAGAAAAGATCGCTGACCTTTCCAACACTTACGGTTCCAAGAAATAATTCCTGAATTATGAATACAAAAATTCCGGGAATGGCTATAGCGCACATCGCGCTCAAGGCTTCCGACTTTGAAAAATCGCTCAAGTTTTATACCGATCTCGGTATGGAGCCTTACCTTTCATGGGGCGAGGGAGACAAACGCGTACAAATGCTGAAATTCGGCGGCGGCGCAGGTATTCTCGAGCTTTTTGCAGGCGGTGAAAAGCCTGACGGCGAATACGGTGAGTTTGCCGGCAAATACACCCATTTCGCATATGCGGTTGAGGATGTTGAAGCGGCGTACAATACTGCACTTGCGGCAGGAGCACGCTCAAAGGTCGCTCCAAAGATCGCAACACCGGGTACAAAGCCCGAGGCGATTTCGTTGAATGTCGCATTCGTTTACGGTCCGGATGGGGAAGAGCTTGAATTTTTCAAAGAGATTCGCTGATTCGGAGGAAAATATGATAGCGACGACTGTTATTGTTCACGTAAAGCCCGAGTTTGTTGAGGACTTCAAAAAGATTACCCTCTACAATCACGAAAATTCGCGCAAAGAGCCGGGAAACATCCGTTTTGACGTGCTTCAGTCTAATGATGATCCGACTTACTTCACGCTCTATGAGGTTTTCGCAACGCCCGAGGATGCAAAGGCGCACAAGGAAACCGAACACTATAAGAAATGGCGTGAAACTTGCGAGGAGTATATGGCTTGTCCCAGAAAGGGAATCGGTCACACTCCGCTTGCGTTTGATTAACTACAATAAGGACTGCTTGTTTTCAGGCAGTCTTTTCTTATATCCCGTGTGCCGTGATAGCCTTCCGGTGGGGAAAGGGGATAGCGGCGGATGAGGTGCGAAAACGCTTTGGACTCCTCATCCGTCAGCCTTCGGCTGCCACCTTCTCCCACAGGAGAAGGCTTTGATTAGAGCCGCATCTGCGGCAGTAGGGCAGGCCTGCAAGTGTTGGTGATTTCAGTGGGCGTTAGCCCTGCCTGTACCACGCCTTATAGGGCGGAGCAAACCACCGGCTTAGTCGGTGATCATGATTTTGTGAAAGAACAAAAAAATTCTCAAAAGGGTTGACTTGTTCATGAATAATGATGTATAATGTATATGTAAAAAAATTCATCCGTCTGGAGGTGCGTTAATATGATTAACTATTATGTCGAAAGAAACCACAATATTGAACAATGTACAGCACCTCAACCGGGAGGGTGGATTTCACTTGTCGATCCGACGAGTGATGAGATTCGTGACATTGCGGCAGAGTTTGATATACCGGTTGATGCAGTCAAAGCGGCACTTGACCTTGATGAGCGTTCACGTGTTGAGCTTGACGATAATTACCGTATGATCCTCGTGAATATTCCTACTCGCGAAAACGACAGTGCCCATGAGCTTTATACGACAATACCGCTCGGAATAATTCTCACAGGCGAATATGTTATAACGGTCTGCTCGAAGGACACGCATATTCTTCGCGGATTTGCGAACGGTACAGAACGGGATTTTCATCCCGGAAAGCAGTCTCGTTTTGTTTTTCAGATACTTTACGCAACTGCACGCCGTTTTTTGCTGTATCTTCGTCTTATCGAGAAAAAATCGGACAGCACCGAGCTTGAATTCGGTCGTTTTCAGAAAAATAAAGAGCTTCTCGAAATAATGAAGCTTGAAAAATCGCTTGTCTACTTCTCGGTTGGACTTCGTTCAAATGAGGCAGTTCTCGAAAAGCTTGTGCGTTCTGATTTTATTAAAAAATACGAGGAAGACACCGAATTGCTTGAGGACGTTATTGTCGAAAACAAGCAGGCGATTGAGATGGCGAAGATCAACACAGACATTCTTGAAAGTATGTCGAACACATTCTCGTCGGTCATTTCAAATAACCTAAATGTTGCGATGAAGGTGCTTGCGATAATCACGCTTGTTATGGCGATCCCGACGATGATATTCTCGGCTTACGGTATGAACCTCGCGGCAGATTATATGCCGTTTGCAAACAGTCCGTTCGGCTTCCCGATAATCATCGGTATCTCGGCACTTGCAAGTATCATTACGATGTTTATTATTTTGAGAATCAAGCTGTTTAAATAGAAAAAATGGGAGATTTTAACGTCTCCCACTTTTATTTTATATTCCGAGCTTTTTAAATTCTTCCGTGAGTTTTTTTGCAATAATTTTGTGTCCGCCACGAAGCGGATGAAGCGGTTCAAGCGGTACCCAGCCGTGCGAGGAAATATAGTAAACGCTGTCACCGGTTTCGGAATTGTAACGCTTAACAAAATCGGGAAGAATATCATCCATAGCTCCGCAGAACGGCGAGAGGACAATGATCTTTGCTTCCTGATTGCGCGAACGTACAAGCTTCAGAAGTCCCTCATATTCGGGCAGATACTCAGGTTTCGGAGTGTTTGTGCCCGGGATACGGTCGTTTGCGCCATGGTTGATGATGATATAATCGCAGGACGGATATGCGACAGGTGAGCCTTCAAAATTATACGGATATGCCTCTGCGGCTTTGGGAACATTACCGTTACCGCCGCGTGTTACACCGACCGAGCCGTAACCCATCGGATACGGACGAAGATTCATTGCTTCGGCGAAAAGCCACGCATATGTCGATGTTGCATCGTCCTCCCAAGGACGATTGAGTTCTCCGTTATCGTACACTTTATCTTCCGAAACGAGGATGCCCTCGGTTATCGAATCGCCGATAAACTCCACTGTTTTGCGTGTATCCTCGGGAAGTGCTGCAATGCCGTCCGCTTCGAAGCCGATGAACGCAACCTTACTGTTGAGCACAAGTGTCCAACGGTTCAAATATTCAATGCCCGATTTGAAAATTATTCTGACGCTATGTGTGCCACTGTTTTTTGCGGTGATGCGGATGTATTTTTCAACCTGAACCTCAACTCTCGCGCCGCCGTCAACCTCGATATAGAGATGTGCGTGCGGAACATCTGAGTGGGTGATGTCAAATTCGAGCTGCACCGCCTCACCGATGAACGCAAACTCGATCTGTGCACCTGCTGCCGCGGCGGTCATTGAATGGGGTAGTCCGTCTGTTTTTACTTCTCCGAATCTTCCCGTATAGCGGATGTTTTCGTTATCGTATGAAAAGAACATTTCAGTTCACCTCAAATCTCAAAATCAACGGAAACGCTCGATGCGGTAACTGCGTGCATATGCTTTTTAACGACACTGCAATGATATTCATCGTTTGCGTATTCGCTCAGAGCGTCACGGTCGTCAACGGTCACGGCGAGATAAACGTCGTATGAACGGTTTGAATGGAGAACGTCGATGCCAACCTCGATGTCTCGTACTGTCGGGACTTTTCCGACCATCGACATGAGCACCTCTTTACAAGCGAGGCAAGCTTCCTCGGACGGTTCGGCAAGCTTAAAGCAGACAATATGTTTTATCATGATAATTTCTCCTGTGAAGATAAAAGTTTTATACTGTAATTATATCATTGCAACATGAAAAAATCAAGTATTTACCGAAAAAATCCCGCAAGGTTATTGACAAAAAAGCAAAAAGATGGTATCATATATTCATTAAATAAATATTTGAAAGGATATTATCATGGCAGACGAGCTTTTTGAAACAGAGGATATATATACACTGACAGACGAGGACGGCGTTGAGATGCAGTTTAAGCTGCTTGCAAGCGCGGAAATCGAGGGTATCGAATATCTTGCGCTCATTCCCGAACAGGACAATGAAGCTGAGGAATATGTCATCCTCAAGCGTGAGCAGGACGAAAACGGCGAGGACATTCTCGTTACAATTGATGACGATGACGAATTCGACCGCATTGCCGATCTTTTCGAGGATGAGCTCTTTAACGAGATCGATTACGATGCCAACCCCGAAGAAAACAAATAAAATAAAATAAAATAAAATAAAAGGAATCCCACGGCGATTTTGCAATTATATGCATAAGTTCCGTGGGGGTTTTTATTATCCTCTCGTCAGAGATGTTGGCGCCTTCCCAATGTATCGCTTGAAAATTCGTGAAAAGTAACTGTAATTGTCATATCCGAGCGAAGCGGCAATATCGTGGAGAGCAGCATCACTCCAAAGTATCTGTGACTTCGCAATGTTCATTTTATGCTCGTTCGTATAGTCGATCATCGATCTTCCAAGCTCTGTTTTGAAAAGGTGTGAAAGATAATCTTTGGAAATGTGTACTGCCTTTGCGATTTCAGTCAAAGTCAGCTGTCGCGAGATGTTGGCATCTATATACTTAATTGCGTTGATCACATAGTTGTTTGAAGTTC
Source organism: uncultured Lachnospiraceae bacterium (assembly GCA_964430755.1). Classification (GTDB taxonomy): domain Bacteria; phylum Bacillota; class Clostridia; order Oscillospirales; family CAG-272; genus Flemingiibacterium. The sequence continues at coordinate 8,068 of CAYSFT010000032.1, forward strand.
CGATTGAACGGATCGCAAGCATATCAAATATTATGTAATTCAGAAGGTTTACGAGCTTCTCGTTAGCATAATACCGCACAACATCCTGACGTGTAGCATAAGTTTTGAGCAGACTGAGCACTTCAGGAGAAATTACACCGTGCAATACTGTTTCCCTCGGAAGAATGTGATCGTCTGATTCATTGAAGTTGAAGTGCAGATAGTGGAACGGCTCGCCGTTATAATAATATTTGCGCTGGGAATTGGGAGGGGTTAAGAAAGCGTCGCCCTTATGACCGTCAAACATCTGATCTCCGACAGAATATCTGAATCCTCCGCTTATTATAACAGTCAGACTCCAGAGTGGAATCGGATCCATTATGGCTTCCTGAACCCCTTTGGAATATTTATGATTTCCATAGTGCTTGAAGATAAAATCTTTTATAATACACGGATTCATTTTTTCACCTCAATAACAGTTTTGTACAAATTATAATCATTATTCTTTGGATTGTGCATTGACGGACACAAAGAGAAAATGCTATAATAATTACAGGCTGAATAATTGTTGAATCATGCCTTTGCTACGATTTCATTATATCACAGCAATTGGAATTTGTCAAATGTTATTTTTCAAAATTATTCGGTCATAAAATTGGTTGGATATGACAAAATTGGAAAAATATTTATGTCATGAGACCAAATGCGTTTTTCACAAATTCAACGGAGGAAATCAAGGTATGAAAAAGAAAAGGCTTCTATCACTTTTGTTGGCGGCGGTGCTCGTTTCGTCGAGTATACCGATGACTGCAATTACGGCGGACACAGCATCGGGCGATACTGCGCTTGATATGGACAAATGGGGCAATGTCACCGTAACCTCTCCCGAGAAGGCAAGTGATGCCCGTCCGGGTGACACAGACGGCTCGTATATTCGATTGGTGGGCGGACTGAACACCGGGCAAACGTACACCCAGACTGCCAATATTAAAGCAGGAACTGAGTACACCGTATCATTCTGGATACGCACTGCTCCCAGACTCAATGCGCCTGCATCCGGCGAGACCGGTTATTCTGACGGTAATGTGACTGCAAGAATATATTTTAACGGCAGCGAATCCAGTCCCGCTACGTCTTTTGTAGGTTTTTACGACAACACCAACAGAGTAAGACCGCATTTGTCAAGCGAATGGACATATATGTCTGCAACTTATACCGCTGGTGCGAATGCGAATACTTTCAACTTAAAATTCAATCATTTCTGGTCCGGTGAGGATGCCGGCGTGATTGATATTGACGGGATCTCGGTTATTTCATCAGGTCAGGAGCTTTACACCGGCAATGGTACGTGGACCGATTCGGGTAGCGGCTCAGGCGGTTGTAAACTTGAGGTTGTCGACACAAATGACGAATTTTATCGTTTCAATGCCGGCACTGAAAACACGTCATTCAAATATACCGCTTCCGATGTCCTTCAAAGGGGCGTTTATCACGTTACAGGCGAATTTAAGATTCTTGAATACGATTATGATAAGCCCGAGGGCGTTCTCCTTTCCGTTACGAACAAAGGTACGCCTATAAAGACCACAGCAGGTAACGACGGTTTACTTGTCGACACCACATGGAAAAAGGATTCCTTCTACCTTGAGGTCGCCGAGCCTGTTTCAATGAGCGATATCGTATTCGCGCTCGACGGAGCATATACGCTTGATTTCAAAAATATTTCTTTCAAGAAGATTTCAAGCTATTCTGACGATTATGCCACAACAGATGGAAAGCCGGCTATTCTAACAAATGATCAGCGCGACGGCAATATCGATGGCGAATATCTCCATGTCGGCGGACCGTTGAGCACCGGTATCCAATATAGAGATTCCGGATATCAGCTTACAACCGGTGCTAAATATAAGCTCACATTCTGGGCGCGTACCGCTCCGCTTCTTAACAATCCGAATGTTAAGGACGGAAACGTGACTATACGTGTCAGCATGAATAACACCAATATCCACAGTACTGTTGCCGCAAGCTGTGTGCAGCTCACTCCCGAATGGAAGCAGTATACATTCATCGGCGATCAGAGTGTGCTTGCCGCAGGACAGTATTATCAGCCGAACGGTCTCTTGCTGCGCATATTCCGTTATTGGGATGCTGAGGACTCTGTTCCGTTCGATATTGACGACATTCAACTCACTCTTCTCGATGCAAACGGAAATCCCACCGGAGACAACATCATTTCTTCTTCGGCAACGTGGACCGCGTACGAAACAGGTGCAACTGTTGAAACGGCACAGGAAGAGGAATTTTACCGCTTCAATGCCGGAGACGGAAACACTGCATTCAAATATACCGGTTCCGATATGCTTGAAGCAGGCATTTACCACATTTCGGGCGAATTTAAGATTCTTGAACACGATTACAGCAAGCCCGATGGCGTTCTCCTCACTGCCGCGAACAACGGTACGCCTATAAAGACAACATCGGGCAACGACGGTATACTTGTCGGAACCACATGGGAAAAGGATTCCTTCTACCTTGAGGTTACCGAACCTGTTGCAAAGAGCGATATCGTATTCACGCTCGACGGAGCATATACGCTCGATTTCAAGGATATTGAATTTTATGATGCAACCGACGAATACTTCGGCGAATGGCTGACCGGCGAGGGCGCGAAGCTTCAGGTTGTTGACGACGGCACAGAAAGCTATTATGTCATTGCAAAGCCGAGTGCAGGAAACACCTCTGTCAGATATAATGGCGAGGGTACTCTCACAAGCGGCAAATGGCATATCAGTGCTAAATTCCGCCTTTCTGAAAACACCACTGTAAATGTTTCGGCAAAGGCTGGCACAAGCAGTCTCAACGCATATCTCGGCGCATCTATGACCAATGCCGCAACAAGCTTTACCGTTACTGACGACGGCTGGGTTACTGCATCATTTGTCGTAAATGTGACCGACAGCGAAGGACTTGCAAAGAACACTGTAAGCTTTGAATTTGATAAGCAGATCTCCGTTCAGGCTTGTGAGTTCAAGTTTGAACGTGCAGATGCTCTTTATTCCGATACATGGGTTTCAAACGGTGACGCTCCTGCGCTCATTATCGAGGATGCACGTCCGGGTGATACAGACGGAAAATATATTCATGTTTCCAACCTTAATATGTACACTCCCGCTTCCGGACTTGTATATTACGACGCAAACCGTTCGTTTGATCCCGAAAAGACATACAGACTGACATTCTGGATGCGTACACTTCCGCAGGTTGGTGCAGATTCTGTAGTTTCCAATAACAATAACATGAATGTCCGCGTTTATGTTGCAGATGCCGGCCCTGGCGCACAGAACGGTATTGAGATTGTTCCGAAGGCACTTTCGCTTGACGATGGATATTTCTCACAACAGGCACTGCTCGTTGGCGAATGGACAAAATATTCGTTAACGTTCAACACATCTGCAAAGCCAACCTCCACGGCGTTCAGACTTTCATTCTACCGTTTTTACAATAAAGACGACTCGCTTCCGTTTGATATTGACGGACTCTCGGTTGTTGAAATTGATCCTGCAACAGGCGAAGCTATCGGCGAGGAGCTTGTTACCAAAGATTATCTCGCATACCAGACATTCGGCGTGGCTCAAAGCGAGGAGCTTACCTCGGCAGATTATACCCGTGCGACTGCAAAGGCGGGTACTGATACGGTACTTTCGAGCACTGATACAACAACTTATCCGGCTGGAATTTATCACATCACAGGTTCTTTCCGTCTTACCGAATATGACCGCTCCAAGCTCGTTTATGATGCGACCAATCCGAATTTTGTTGCAGAAAATAATATTTCCGCGCTTCTTACAGCGGCAGTCAACGGTAATAATATTAAAACAGTAGACGGTGCTGACTTTAAGGTTACAAATGAATGGCAGGATGTGACATTCCTTTATACCGCTTCGGAATCCTTCGCTACAAGTGATCTTGCATTCACTGTTGACGGTGCTCTTGCTCTCGACTTCAAGAATATCGAGATAATTGATGCAAATTCGCTCTATCTCGAAAACTGGGTTGCAGGTGACGGTTCGCTCGTCGGCGTTGTACACGATGTACGCGAGGGCGATGCCGATAACACTTACATCCATGTAGGTGGTGCAATGAGTACAGGTGCTGCCTACGCCGATCCTTCGACCACTCTTGTTGACGGTGCGAGATATAAGCTTACATTCTGGGCTCGTTCAACTCCGTTTATCAATTCTCCTGCAGACGACAATGGTGCAGGCAATGTAACTATTCGTACCAGTGTCAACAACACCAATGTCATGGGAACAGTTGCAAAGAGCTGCGTTACCCTTACAACCGATTGGAAGCAGTATACATTCATATTCAATCAGGCCGATTTGGCGACAGGTGCTTATTACAAGAAAGACGGTCTTTATCTCAACATCTACCGTTATTGGTATGAAGAGGATGGCGCGCCATATGATCTTGATGGTGTTGTTCTCGTTCAGATCGATGAAAATGACAATCCTATTTCCGAAAATCTCTTAAATCCGGAAATCAAGTGGGGTTCATATTCAAGTGCTCCGGTTGAAGAAATTAGCCTTGAGGAATTTTACCGCGTTTCTGCACCTTCTATTGATGTGACCGCAATCGAGTGTCTCGATAATATTGAGCTTGAGCCCGGTATTTATCACATTTCCGGTAAATTCCGCCTTCCCACATTTGATTTTAACGGTTCATCAGCAGACCTTTCAGCTTATGCAGGCGGCGTTGCGATGACGACCACTGCAGGAAGCGAAAGTGCGGCACTCACTGCAAATTGGAATGAGATCACATTTGTTCTCAACACCATGGTGCCGATCAATATGAACACCATCAGACTTACGCTCAATGATGCGGTCGATTTCGACTTCTATGATCTTCAGATTACTCTTGTTGAGCGTCATGTGAGCCTCAGCAGCGTTAACACAGGCGTTATTGTAACCCTTCTTCTTCTCAAGGAAAAGGCGATCGAGGCTGCAGGTTATACAACAACTTGGAAGGCAAACGGCGTGGCTCTCGAAACCGTCGATGCGGTTCTTGACAATTCAACAGGTTTGGTTGGCGCAGAAGACGGAACAGCCGCAAACAGCTATATCCGTTTTGCAAACCGTGACAGCAACTTCGACAAGCTCATTTATAAGAATGACAACGTAACTCTCAAGCCCGGTACATACAAGGTATCGTTCTGGGCGCGTACAGCACCTTACATCAATGCCCCTGCAACAAATCCTGCTGTCGGACTGCGTATGTATAACGGTTCTGTATGTATTTCACAGAATACTGTCAGACTTTCCTCGCAGGGAAGCTTCTACGGAACCAATTCAATGCAGCTTAACACAAACTGGGCAGCGTATTCAATCGTTTATACTTTAACCGAAGAAACACCGATGACATATACATTCAACGGTACCAGCTCCGGTTACGGTGTTGCTCCGTTCGATATTGACGGATTTACCGTTGTTGAAGTCACAGCCAATGGCTATAAGCCAATCACAGGCGAAAATCTTGCTGTCGATTCAAACAAGCTCAAGGGTATGGATGCGGCAGGCTGGACGACCGAGAACGGCGGCATCGGCGTTTACGAATTGGTTCTTGAAACCTATGTTGAAACCGAGTATCTCCATGCGAGTGCAACCAAGGGCGAAAATACCGAGATCAGATGTGCAAGCTCGAGAAAGCTCGCTCCGGGTACATATTATCTGACAGCAAAGGTTCGTCTTGCAACGCTTGACTATGAAAAGTACACCTTTGAATCCGGCTCGAATATGTCCTCCGATGACAACAAGGCTGTCCTCACGGCGGCTCTTAAGGGAACAGCTCTCAAGACTGCAGACGGCGCTGACAGCGTTACCGTTACTTCCGAATGGACAGACGCAATATTTGTTGTGAACGTTACGGAAGAAACCTCGTTGAGATCTCTCACTATCACTGCTGACAGTGCAGTCGCTCTTGATTTTGATTATATCAATGTTGATACAAGCATCAAGAAGGAGAGTGCGGTTGATGCTTCCGAGGCAGGTGACTGGAGCAACGGTGATCTTCCTCCGATTCCTGCGATCACAGACGGCAACTACCTCGAGGGTGCGCTTGACGCGGATAAGCTTCCTTACTGGGAGTGCAGCGGTCAGACTCTCACTGCTCTTACCGACGAAGACGGCAATCCTTACTTTGCGGCAACAAATATCAAGAACAACACTCTTGGCTTCACCTATAACCCCGGTTACACATTAAAGCCCGGACTTTACAAGCTGAGCGTTGATATCCGTACCTCAAACGAGGGCGAAACCGGTATCGTTCGTATGCTCGTTAACGATCAGTTCAAGTGCTATTCAACCGCGATAACCAATGAATGGCGTACTGTTCAGATGGCATTTGAAGTTAAGTCGAGTGAATATCTCACCGTTAAGATCTATGGTGGTATTATTGCTTCGAGTGTACAGGATTACGAATTTAAGAATATCACTCTCGTTGATGTCGTTGAGGCGCTTCAAGGACAGAATCTTGCAGTAAGCGGCAGCTTCGATGATGCTTCTGCCATTGCCGATTGGTCGCTCCAGGGCGATGCGAAGCTTACATGGAACGAAGGCGGATATCTCACCATTTCTGACCGTGCCTCTTCCATTGCAGGCGGTATTTACAAGCTCGATCTTGGATTTGTAATTCCTGCGGGAACCAAGTTCAAGGTTTCTTACGACATCCGCGCAAGCAAGGCAGATGAAACCTTCAAGGTTCGTACATTCATCGGAAGTGTTGGACTTGACGTTGCGGAATACGCTTATGAATGGCGTCACTATGAGTACTACATAACAAATGAATGGGAGCACGTTGACAGCTCGTATGTTTCTGTTGGCGATAATTATCTCGCATTCAAGGTTCAGGGTGGTACGAATTCTGAAGATAATTGTGATATTGATATTGACAATATCGTTATTGAGATCGTTAAATAATTGCATTGCAGTTATATTAAGGAGAATAATATGAAATTTAGAAAACTTATTTCGGTTATACTTACTGCGGTTCTGGCGGCACAGGTTCTTCCTGTCGCTGCCTCCGCCGCTGAGAGCGCGTGGGATGAGCCGCTTTCGATAAGTGCCGAGGAAAATCCCATGCCTGAGGGAAATCTCCTCTCGCTCAGTACATTTGACAGAGAAGCTTGCCTCAGAAGATGGGATGCCGGTACTCAGAAGCTTCGCTTTATCGAGGATGAAAACGGAGGTTATCTGCGTACAGATGAAATCAAGCTGTCGTATAATGCCTATACTTACGGTATGGTTTATGAGATCCCGGCGGGTATGTATAAATTCACCGGTTGGTTCCGTACCGCTAACCTTGGCGAGGTTTCCTACATTCGTGTTTACTTCGACACAATGGACGGCGAATCAATAAGACGTAATGTTCATATCGACAATGAATGGTTCATGCTTGAAACCTACATCACAATAACCGATTACCTCTCCGCGATAAGAATCTGCGGCGGTCCGTACAGCGAGTTCGTTCAGGAATATTGCATGGACAATTTCTCACTCATTGCAGTTGATGAGATTCCCGCAGGCGGCGCAATGATAGATTACGGTGACGCATACCCCGTAACTCCCGATGCAGCAATTGCTTCAATGGGCGACCTTGATTATGTAGCATGGGATCCTAACGAGGAATATGAAGTCAAGGGACTTATGATCAACCATGACGCCTCCAACTATTTATCGCAGATTGCAGCCAATGAGCTCACCGAGCAGGATTTCATCAACTTTACGATGAACTTCAAGGACACTCATGTAACCGACTATGTTATCAACGTGGACAGTATTTTCCCGGCTCCCGAAACAGGTCACACAAGCGTCCTTGAGTATTACCACATGACCGAGTATTTTGGCGGTGAACCGGTTGATTTCAAATCCGCCACCACCACGCAGTCTGCTCATTATATGTATGATATTCTTTCGAGTGATTATATCGGTGCGTGGATCGAAGGATTCCGTGAGATCGGTATCAATCCATGGATCTCGTTCCGTATGAATGATATTCACAATTTGACTGATGGCGTTCACACAGCTATATCCGAGTTCAGATATAAGAATCCTCAGTTTGCTCGTGTACAGCATCATACAAGGCAAACCAACTGGTATCTTGCTTACGACTACACATATCCGGAAGTGCGTGAGCATATGCTTGCATATATAAATGCAGCTCTCAATCGTTACGATCCGTATGGTATCGAGCTGGACTATCAGCGTGAGATAAAGCTTTGGTACATCGGCGGCGAATATGACGGTCTTGAGATACTCAACGACTTTATGCGTAAGGTAGAAGCACTTGTGGCTGTTTACGAGGAAAAATACGGACATGAGATAAAGATCGGTGTTCGCGTCGGCCCGGATTTTGAGACAAACTATGAGTTCGGTCTTGACGTTGTAACCTGGGCAGCAGAGGGAATCGTTGACCTCGTTTCCCCCACGGGACGTTATGAATCGCACAACAACGATATGCCGATAAGACTTTGGAAATCTGTACTTTCGCCCTTTGACGTTGAGCTTGTTCCTTGTATCGAAACCGCTAATCTTCGCTCCTATGCAAACGCTGCCAACGGCGGTCACACTATCGAAACACTTGCCGGTACTGCGGCAAATATGTTCTCGCAGGGCGCAGATAAGATGTATACCTATAACTATTTCCTCAGAGCCACCACTATATTTGGTGAGGATGACAAGATAACTACTGACGACACCTTCTTCGGAGTCAGCACCAGTAAAGGCTTCTGGAATGTTATCACCTCTATAGGCTCTTATGAAAAGGTTATAACTATGGACAGACGTGTTATACTTACATACAGCGATATGAAGCCGGATTGGCAGACCTCATTCGATGGTCAGCTCCCTGTTACTGTATCAAAAAGCGATGATCTTGTTGGCGTTTTCCGTATTCCTGTCGGTGATGTTACCGAAGGCTCTGTGCTTACTCTTAAGTTCTCGACAGATAAAGATGAAGTTGTAGATAATCCGCCTGTTGTCTATGTGAATTCCAAGCAGTGTACATTTGTTGAGGCAGGGGAGTGTGACGGTACATATACGTCCGATACTGTTCTCAGCTATAATATCCCCATTGAAGCTCATGGAAACACATATATGGTTGTCGAGATTATGTCCGATGCGAATTTCACTATTGATTTCGCAGAGGTTCACGTCGAAACCTAACATTAAACGAACGGGGACTTAAACGTCTCCGTTCTATTTTAAAAATTAGGAGAAAAAATATGAAAGGTATCATTATTAATCAGGATACGGACGGTATCTTAAAAGGAATAGGACACCCTAATGCGCCGTATTGTACTGCTTCGGATATAGAAAACTTTGTCAAAGAATTTGAGGGCACACAGATCACGGATTATTTCATCGCCGTTTATTCAACTGTCGCCGCTTATCCGTCAAAGGTGTGTACCGACAAGCTTGATAAATACCACGTCAAAGAAGAACAGGGAGTCCCCGTTGACTATTCCCGGTCTTCGACAATCAAGGGAGCGCACCATGCTTTTGAGGTGCTTGGCGTCGACCCTCATCAAATTATGATAGACGGCTTCAAGAAGATCGGTATCAATCCGTGGTTATCGTACCGAATGAACGATTTTCATTACAGAGAACTGGAAACATCGGGATGTTTTTCCGAGTTTTATTATAAGCATCCCGAGGTACGCCGGGTAAAATTCCATCCGGAGTTTACACAAAGCAATGCCGATCATGCGTATGATTATTATTACGACATTGTTCGCGATCATATCAAATCGGTAATTGATGAGTCACTCGACCGTTACGATGTTTACGGAATCGAGCTTGATTTCCAGCGTGAAATACATCTGTTCGGTATGGGACGCGATCATCTTGGTATTGAAATCATGAATAACTTTATTCGTGAGGTTGATGAGATAATTCACAAGTACGAAGAAAAGTACGCTCATGAAATCAAGCTTGCGGTACATATCGCTTCCGATGTTCAGACAAACTTCGATTTCGGTCTTGACGTTGTAAAATGGGCACGCGAGGGACTTGTTGACATGATTATTCCTTCGGGCAGATTCAGCTCAGCTGACAACAATATGCCAATAAGACAGTGGAAATCGCTGCTTGAGCCTTACGGAACAATAGTTGCAGCAGGACTTGACTGGAGACTTGCGCCTTACCAGTATGAGCAGTCGATCGATCCCACAATCGAAACCTTTGCCGCATTTGCCGCTAATGCTTATGAGCAGGGTGCTGATAAAATTTATTTCTATAATTATTTCCGTTCACGCATATGGGAGCACATGGACAGGGAAGCGGAATTTGTGACTGATCCGAGCCTTAGCCCCTTCGATCTGCCCGTTTATTGGACTGTTATCAACAAGCTTGGCGATCCTGAAACGATTATGGATCTTAACCGTCATCATATCATAACCTATAGCGACACGGCGCAGTTCTGGGTACACAACGGCATGAACCGTCAGCTTCCGGTAACATTCCCGGGCACACGCGGCAGAGGCTTTAAGATCGGTGTCGGTAAGCTTCCCGAAAATGCAAAATTAACGGTGCGTTTCGGCGTTGAGGATGGAGAAAAAACACTTGCGAATATTCCGCGTGTTTTTGCTAACTCCGAACCTTGTGAATATGTCGGAAACCTCGTTGACGAGAAGTTTACCAAATACAGACTTTTCTGTTATGACGTTCCGGAAACGGCATTTGATACGGTTATATATCCGTACATCATCGGAAACAGAGAGGATGCCACCGACAGCGTAACTGTACACTATGTCGATCTTCTTGTCAAAATCGAAAAATAGCATTTTTTGAATCCTGCGTAAAAGCGTGGGATTCTTTTTTATCTTATAACTTGCGAATTATATGTAAATTCTTGCCGTATGCAATTGAATAATTTTGATTATTGAGGTATAATAGTTACAGAGAATTACCGTGATCATCAATGAAGGAGAGACAATGACATGACCGAAGCAGAGAAAAACAGAGCTGCCAAAGCCTTCTCGGAATATTGGAAAGACCGTGGCGACGAAAAGAGCGACAGCCAATCCTTTTGGCTTTCCTTTGTGCGTGACGTTCTCGGTGTTAGCGAGCCTGAAAAGTTTATCATCTTCGAGGAGCGTGTAAAGCTTGACCACACCAGCTTTATTGACGGTCACATTCCGTCAACACACGTTCTGATTGAGCAAAAGAAAAAGGGGCTCAATCTGCGCGGTGCTATTAAACAGTCAGACGGCACACTCTTAACGCCTTTTCAGCAGGCACAGAGATATTCTGCCGCGCTTCCGTATTCACTGCGTCCTCGTTGGATCATCACCTGCAACTTTGAGGAGTTCCTTATCTACGATATGGAGAAGCCCACGGGTGAGCCGGAAAGTATTCTCTTAAAAGACCTCCACAAAGAATATTATCGTTTCAACTTCCTTGTAGAAGAAAAGAGCGAGCTCTTACACCATGAGGAACAGGTATCAATTCAGGCAGGTGAGCTTGTCGGAAAGCTTTATGATGCCATACTGAAGCAGTACAGGAACCCGGAAGATCCGGCTTCGCTCCACAGTCTTAATATTCTCTGTGTACGCCTTGTTTTCTGCCTTTATGCAGAGGATTCGGGCATTTTCGGTAGTCACGGTAAATTCCATAATTATCTGCGAAGCTTTGAGCCGAAGGACGTTCGCAGAGCTTTAATTGAGCTGTTCCGCGTTCTTGACACTAAACTCAGTGAGCGTGATCCTTATTTGGAAGATGTGTTAGCAGACTTCCCATACGTCAACGGCGGCTTGTTTGCTGACGAAAATATTGAGATTCCTAACTTCACGCAGGAAATTGTAGACTTGCTTTTACACAAGGCAAGCGAGGACTTTGACTGGTCGCAGATCAGCCCCACGATTTTCGGCGCAGTATTTGAATCCACGCTGAACCCGGAAACCCGTCGCAGTGGCGGTATGCACTATACCTCTATCGAAAATATACACAAGGTTATTGATCCATTGTTCCTTGACGAGCTTCGTGATGAACTTAGTGAGATCAAGGCTATCAAAACAGAAAAGCTACGCGAAACAAAAGCAACTGCCTTCCGCGAAAAGCTTTCTGCGCTCACTTTCCTTGATCCTGCTTGTGGCTCGGGTAACTTCTTGACGGAAACTTACATAGCTCTGCGTACTCTCGAAAATGAAGTGTTGGCATTAAAAAAGCACGGACAGATAGAGGGTCAGATGGGCTTTGACACAGGCGACGTTATCAAGGTTTCTATCGGGCAGTTCTATGGAATTGAGATCAATGATTTTGCAGTGACAGTTGCTAAAACGGCACTGTGGATAGCAGAATCACAGATGCTCAAAAAGACCGAGGAGATTCTTCAGGTTGACCTTGATTTTCTCCCTCTCAAATCCTATGCGAACATTGTCGAGGGAAATGCGCTCCGCGTGGATTGGGAAAGTGTCGTAGCAAAGGATAAGCTTGACTATATTATGGGTAATCCGCCGTTTATAGGGCAAGCTATGCGCACTAAAGAACAAGCGCTCGAAATGCAGGATGTTTTCACACCTTCTAAGGCTGGCGGAAAATTGGATTACGTTGCAGGATGGTATAAAAAGTCTGCAGATATTATAAAGCACACCAAAATTCAAGCGGCATTTGTTTCTTCTAACTCGATATGCCAAGGCGAGTCTGTACAGCTACTATGGGAAATGTTGTTGGGAGATGGAGTTTTCATCAACTTTGCACATACAACATTCTTGTGGACTAGCGAAGCGAAAGAAAAAGCCGCAGTTATGTGTGTAATCGTTGGTTTTTCCTATGTGGAACGAAAAGAAAAACTACTGTTTTCAGGTGAGCAGTATAAAGTCGTACCTCATATCAATGGCTATCTTAAAGATGCCCCTGACGTGTTCATCAAGAATCGAAGCAAAAGTATAAATGCAGGAACTGCCAAAGTTGTTCAAGGTAGTCCTCCTGCGGATGATGGACGTCTGCTCTTATCTGTACAAGAACGTTTGGATTTAATCAATAGATATCCCGAATTAAACGTTGTAATTAAACCTTTTGTTGGTAGTCGTGAATTTATCAATGATACATCATATCAGAGATACTGTTTTTGGTTCGCAAATGATCAGCCTCATAAATATCAGCACATCCCTGAATTGATAGAAAGATTCAATCATGTTAGAGAATATCGGCTTCAAAGTCCAGTAGACCGTATTCAGAAAACTGCAAATCAGCCTTACTTATTCACACAAAACAGACAGCCTAATACAGAATATCTTCTTATTCCACGAGTATCCTCTTCTAATAGACGATATATCCCTATAGGTTTTCTGCCACCTGATGTTATTGCTAGTGATTCTGTTGTTTTGGTTTATAATGCATGCCTATATGACTTCGGTATTATATGTTCGAATGTACACAATGCATGGATGAGAACAATTGCAGGAAGACTCAAAAATGACTATAGGTATGCACCTTCGGTATACTACAATTTCCCCTTTCCGAACATATCTGATCGTGATAAAACTCACATTTGTGAAACCGCGCAAGCAATACTTGACGCCAGAAAGATGTACCCAGATAAGAGTTTAGCAGATATGTACGGTGAGGCGATGTATCTTTATCCGGCGTTGCTACAAGCTCATCAAGCTAACGACAAAGCAGTCATGCAAGCGTATGGTTTTGACATCAAGACCACGACTGAAAGTTCGTGCGTAGCCGAGCTTATGAAGATGTATCAGGCGTTGACGACGAAAAAGTAAAAATGCATTTCCTCGAAATTTTTATAAAACCACTTGTAATTTCAAGCGAAGTGTGATATACTATAAACACAGAAATGCGAATGAAATCGCTGCACGACAAAATTTCCTGCTTGGTGCGTGATGATACGAGTATATAAACCCACGAAGAAACAAATGGAGCCCGGGCTTCGCCTGATGGGAATGCAGACCTCCCGACCGTTCCTGAATTGTGAAACGTATACGTTTCTGCACGAACGACTCGGACGCTGGGAGCACAAAACAGGCGAGAGGGCACCAGCCTTGCACAAGCAGGGTTTTCTTATCTCGTATCCACACGGCTCGGCGGGTTTTTGTTTTATAAATTTTCGGAGGCAGTATGAGACTTAAAAATTCTGCAAAAAAGAATGATATTACCGAAATTACCATAACCGATATTAACAATCTCGGCTGCGGTGTCGGTCGCGTTGACGGCGTTGTGACCTTTGTTTCGGGTGCTTGTACGGGTGATGAGCTTGTTATTCGTATCATCAAGGTTGCATCTGATTATAATGTCGGTAAAATTGAAAAAATCAAAAAAGCCTCACCTTACCGTACCGATCCCGGTTGTATCGCGGCAAAACGCTGCGGCGGATGCGTGTATCGCTATATTACATATGAACATGAGCTTGAATTAAAGCGTAACCGTGTCGCGGCGGCTATGAAAAAGGCAGGGCTGTCCCTCTCGGTTGGCGAGGTTTTGCATACGGGCGAGCTTGACGGTTACCGAAACAAGGCGCAGTACCCGATCGGCAGTGTCAAGTTTGGAAAAGGGAACAGTGCGGTGAATCGTACTGCGATAGGCTTTTACGCCGAAAAAACGCATGAGATTATTCCTTGCGTATCCGAGGACGGTTCATGCAGACTTCAGCCGCCGATATTCGGTGAGATTGCCGATTTTGTGCGCGTCTGGATGGATGAAAATAAGCTGTCGGCATACGATGAGCTGACAGGCAGGGGCATGATGCGTCATCTTTACCTGCGCCGTTCGGAATCGACAGGCGAGGTCATGGTGTGCTTTGTAGTCGCCGAGAAACATGAAAAGCTTAACGCACTGACACGTGCGATTTGCGATAGATTCCCCGATGCTTCAAGCGTTTGGGAGAATGTTAACTCAAAGAACACAAACGTCGTGCTTGGTCGTGAATGGCGCCTCTTGTACGGCAAAGAAAAGCTGACAGATGTGCTTTGCACACGCAAATTTGAGATATCTCCGCAGTCGTTCTGGCAGGTCAACCGCAAAGGTGCGGAAATGTTATATAACAAAGCGGCAGAGCTTGCCGAGATAAAGAGCGGTGAGCGTGTACTCGACCTTTTCTGCGGAATCGGCACGGTTGGCATATCGGTGACGACTCCGGATGTGAAGCTTTACGGAATCGAAATCGTCCCCGAGGCGGTTGAAAATGCGAAGCGCAACGCGGAGTTAAACGGTTACACCAATGCGGAGTTTGTCTGCGCGGATGCGGCTGATCCCGATGATTTTGACGCGCATCTGACGCGAATTGCCGAGGGCGGACTTGACGTGGTGATACTCGATCCGCCGCGCAAGGGATGTTCGCCGGAGCTGCTGGAGCGTTTATGTGAGCTCGCGCCGAAGCGGATAGTGTACATTTCGTGTAACCCCGACACGCTCGCACGTGATATTGCGCTGCTCGGTGAGCGTTACAAGTGCGACGAGGTTACGCCTGTTGATATGTTTCCTCGCACGGGACATTGCGAGACAGTATGTTTATTGTCCAAACTTAATGCAAAGCAACATATCGAGATAAACTTGGATATGGACGAGCTGGATCTGACCGATGCAGAGAAGAAAGCCACCTACCAGGAAATCAAGGATTATGTGCTGGAGCATAGCGGCTTGAAAGTCAGCAGCTTGTATA
>CAYSFT010000033.1:0-23047 GCA_964430755.1 uncultured Lachnospiraceae bacterium
GGCTTCATTGTTTCTTTGGTGCAAGTTGCGCTCGATTCGCGCTCAACTCCGCCTGACGGCTCCGGGTTCGCTTTGTTAGCGGTAACCGTTCGTCCGCCGCCAGCTTCGTCGGCGGCTCAGTGACTTCATTATTTCTTTGGCGGCGGAGATAACGACGACATACCGTTATAATTGTCACGGCTTTTTTCGTGACACAAAAAACAAAAAAACTGTGATTATTTGTTGATTTTTACTATTGACAAAATTGCGATTTCGTACTAATATATTATAGGTCGCGTAAGTACGCGGCAAATTTATTTTTTTGGAAGTGCTACAATGACTTTACTTCTTTCTATTTCATTTGCAATGCTCGTTGGACTCATGCTCTCACGTCTTGCAAAACTCATTTCATTGCCGGCGGTTACCGCTTATCTTGTGGCGGGAATTTTAGTCGGTCCGTTCTGCATCGGTGCACTCGGTATCGAGGGATTTGGTTTTGTTTCAGAGGAAAACATTAAATCACTTTCCGTTATTTCGCAGGCGGCTCTCGGTTTCATCGCTTTTTCAATCGGAAACGAATTTCGTCTTTCACAGCTGAAAAAAACGGGTAAAGCTGCAACCTTTATCGGTATATTCCAGGCTCTTGCGGCGGCATTGATCGTTGACATTGTGCTGATAGTGTTCCACCTTATCGCACCGAATGCAATTTCACTCCCGACTGCTATTGTTCTTGGTTCTATCGCAACGGCAACTGCTCCTGCGGCGACGCTTATGGTTGTACGTCAGTATAAGGCGAAGGGCGAGCTTACCGATCTGCTTCTTCCTATCGTTGCTATTGACGATGCTGTCGGACTTGTCGTTTTTGCGATCTCGCTCGGAGTCGGACGTGCGTTGGGACAGGGACACGTTGATATTATTTCAATTGTGGTTAACCCGATCATTGAGATTGTTGCATCGCTTCTTCTCGGCGCGGTTATGGGCGTTGTACTCACATTTATTGAACGCTTCTTCCATTCGCGCTCCAAGCGTATGTCTATGGCAATCGCATTCGTTTTCTTAACTGTTGCACTTTCCATGTGCAAATTCCATATCGGTTCTGTTGAAATCGGTTTCTCGTCGCTGCTTGTCTGCATGATGCTCGGTACGGTATTCTGCAATCTCTGCGATTATTCCGAGGAGCTTATGGAGCGTGTTGACGGCTGGACAACGCCTTTGTTTATACTTTTCTTCGTGCTTTCGGGCGCCGAGCTTGATTTGTCCGTTTTCAGCGATCCTATGGTAGTGCTGATCGGTGTAACATTCTTAGTTGCACGTGCCATCGGAAAATGGAGCGGCGCAGGCGTCAGTGCAAAGGTTATGAAATGTTCGTCTAATGTTTGTAAATATCTCGGTATCACGCTGCTTCCGCAGGCAGGTGTTGCGCTTGGAATGTCACTCCAGCTTGACGGTCTGGCAGATGCCGACAAGGTTCTGATACGCAACATTGTGCTTTTCTCGGTACTGATACTCGAGCTTGTCGGTCCGCTTGCAACAAAAATTGCTCTCACCAAGGCAGGCGATATCATTCCCGAAAACAAAACAAGTGCTCGCGGTGTTATACCAAGCAAGCACCATGGACCTCATCCAAAGCAAAAGTAAATATACAAAAGGAGCTGTTAATGAAAAACAGCTCCCTTGCTTTTATTCGGGCATTTTGATGGCGTATGCAAGCTCTGTGCCGTTGTCGGCTGTTTGAACCACATCGACTGTTTTAAATTTTGACGGTACATTTTCAACCATCAGGGTGAACTCATCAACGAATACTGTGCTTTGTGCTGTGCCGTCCAGCTTGACTTTACTGTAACGGTTGAATCCGTAACCGTTAACGTACAGCGTGTTGCCGGATTTACTGTATGATTCAATCATTATCGGTGAAGTTCCGAACGTCATTTCTGCCGGCTCATACATTGCTTCATCTTCATAAAGCTGTTGGAATTCTAACGTTTTAAGAACGTCATCGTAGGTTTCACCGGTTTCAAATTCATGCTGATGCAGTCGCGTGATATCTCCAACGGATATTCCGAGAAGATCAAGGACGTATGCTGAAAGCTGATATGTTTCAAGATCACGGTCGAGCTCGTTCATATCCTCTGTGTCTGCTGCACCGGGAAGAGTGATGTTTGTTTTGATAACATATTCGGTTTGATACATATCGTTATTATTGAGCTGTTCCTTCGTCAGCGGAATTGCCGGAAGATGGTCACCGTAGAACACAGCGATGTACGGTTCTCCGCGCTCGTCAAGCATATCGCATATTGCGCCGACTGCCTCGTCCATCTGACGTATCAGATTGATGTAAAAATGATACTGATAATATACCTTTTCATCCTCAAAACCGTAAACGTCAACGTCATCCTCCGTCGGCGGTATAATGTGCGCCACCGAGTGATCGGGATAGCCTCCGTGACCCTGGACACTGACCGCATATACGAAGTCCTGTGTGTCTGTTGAGTCGAGCGCGGATTCTATTTCACCAGTCAGGATGGAGTCGCTTGACCAGCCGAGTATATTACGTGTTGTTTCGTCCATCATTTCAATTGATGTGAATGTGTCGAAGCCGAGGTTGGGATAAACGGTGTTTCTATCGTAGAATGTGGCGATGTGGTTGTGGAGTGCGTGAGCTTTATAGCCGAGCGTTTTTAAGTTTGTCGCCATGGTTTCGCAAGCGCGGTCTTTAAGTGCGGTCGTGTATGGAAATTCACCAAGTCCGAAGTGGTTGAGGTTCATTCCGGTCAAAAATTCAAACTCGATGTTTGCCGTACCTCCGCCGATGTGTGCCACCTGCAGATAACCGGAGATGCCCTCATCCTTGAGCTTTGTGAAATTTGGAATCGGATCCTTTGAAAATTCGACATCCTTTATATGCTTCACATCGAAAAACGATTCAAGCTGTACAACGACTATATTCGGCGAGGAGAGCTCATCGGATGAAACAGGGGAATCGCCCTTGGAACCAATCTCACCCATGATCGCTTCTGCATTGTCCATATCCGCATCGCTTGGGCGGCTGACACCGTGAACGAATATACTGCGTGTGAAGCAAGCTGTGAAGCCGTTTTCCTTGTATGTATTCATAAGATCAGGCGTTGAAGCACCGACCTGTAAATTCAAAAACATTGCCAGAACGCAAACAGCCACGGCACCAATGACACAATCGGCTGATTTAAGATAATTGAGCGATTTTGTGCGCGGAGCTTTGATGAAAAGCAACACAATCAGTGCGATAGCGCCGAGGATCAGTGCGCCGAGGAGTATCATTTCGATAATCGACAGATAACCGCCGAGAACACCGAGTGCATCATCAATTATCAGAAAGTCGATTGCCGAAAGCGGTGATGACGGTCTCATCGAGAGGAGAATGGCATTGGTTATTCCGAGCGACAGCCAAAGGGTGAAAACCAGCGATATGACTGCGATTCTACGCTTAAATAACAAGCAAAGCGCGAGCGTTGCAAAAAGGACTGCCATATTTTCGATGAAAATGATTGGCGAAGTGAAGGCATAGGAAATTGCCGAAAACAGAGAATGATGTAAACACGTCTCAAGAATCAGATTCAGTATGAATGCGACGGCACCGACAGTCAGCAAAGCAAAACGCAGAGGTGCATTCGTGAACCACCGGAACGGCTTTGCTGCGGCGGAGAGAATTTTTGACATCTATATCATCCTTTCGGGAAAATGCGACAAATTGATAATATATATTCTATCACAACACTGTGAACAAGAATCGGGATATCTGTAAACATAATAGCAACATTATTCGAACTCACGAAGAAACCAGATCTTGTCACGGTCTGCAAAAAATGCTTTGCCGTCGAGATGATCGAGCGCGGTTCCTTTTTGAGTAAAGTGAAATTCAAGGCGGTATGAATAAAGCGCCTGGAACTTATATCCGAGCTTTTTGTCGTCACGGTTGATGCCGTATTTGCCGTCGCCGAGCAGTGGATGTCCGATTGATGAAAAATGTGCACGAATCTGATGTGTACGTCCCGTGATAAGCTCGATTTCAACCAGTGACATTCCGTGCTTTTCATCAAGGACACGGTATTTTGTGATGATTTCCTTGTAACCCGGACGCGGAGTTGTTATTATGTCAACGATGTTATTTGACGAATCCTTTTTTAAATATCCTTTCAGCGTGTCAGCTTTTTTAGGAAGATGACCGTGAACTGCGGCGAGATAAAATTTTGAAAGCTCGTCGTTTTTTATTTTTTCGTTCATCACGCGCAGAGCTTCGGCAGTTTTGGCGGCGATGACGATGCCGCCGGTGTTGCGGTCGATACGGTTGCAAAGGGCAGGCGCAAAGGACTGCTCATCCTCCGGTTTATATTCGCCCTTGCGGTAAAGATACGCCTTGACGTGACTTATCAGTGTGTTTACGTCCTCGTTATCATCCGAATGAACAATGAGTCCCGGACGTTT
Organism: uncultured Lachnospiraceae bacterium; assembly: GCA_964430755.1. GTDB lineage: Bacteria > Bacillota > Clostridia > Oscillospirales > CAG-272 > Flemingiibacterium. The sequence continues at coordinate 4,441 of CAYSFT010000033.1, forward strand.
ATCGAGCAAGAGAATGTCATTATCCTCATAAATAATATCGAGCTTTGGCGCAAGCTTCATAAAGGCTTCGTCCGACGCTTTATCGGAGAAAAATTCCTCCGCGAGGAAAAGCTCAACCGTATCGCCCTCATTGAGGATATAACCGATCTCGGTTCTTTTTCGGTTGACCTTGATTTTCTTGGTTCGTATGGATTTATACATCAGCGATTTCGGCAGTGCTTTAACTGCTTTTGAAAGGAACTTGTCAAGACGCTGACCTGCATCGTTTGCTTTTATATAGAGTGTTCGCATAGCTGCTCCGTTCTTTGCTTTTGTGTTTATTTTACATATATCGGCGGTGTGTCGGTCTTCTCTGCCGAACAGACGCATAAGGTGTAACCGTCGATGTCAAAATGCGAAAAAATTAGTGGGGAATCGAATACGCAGAATGATGAAAGCGGACGTGCCAATCCCTCGCCCGTATACTTGATAAAGCTTTCCTTTGCGCACCAGATTTCATAAAAACGCTCGCCCGGCTTTGCTTTAACGTATTCGGCTTCTTTCTCGGTGAAATACCGTTCGGCGATGCGTATCAGTCTGTTTTCATCCGGCGAACGGTACTCAATATCCGCGCCGATCTCACTGTTTGACACGGCGACAAGACACCTCTCATGCGAGTGTGCGATGCTTATATAAACACCGTCCTCTCGGACATACGGTTTGCCGCGCGCATCCTTTAAAATCGGCATTTCACAGCCGAATGTGTCACAAAGCGCATATGCGGCGAGCTTTAGTGCGTCGTCATGCTCGCTTGCCTTTGTGCTGTCGGCGAGATATAGCTTTATCATTCGGCTGCTCCTTTGTGTGAAACGTGACAATATAACTCCCTCAGTCACCTTCGGCGACAGCTCCCTCTTTGAGGGAACCCGTAATAAGCCTCCCTCCTTGAGGGAGGTGGCACGCGAAGCGTGACGGAAGGAGTTTCTTGTTTATGCTGAACTAATGACAATAGCTCAAATATTTTATCAGTTATCTTTGTGCTTTTCAGGCTCGATTACGATGCTGACGCGCTGCGATTTATCCGACCAGATTATCTTTCTCGGACACTTTACAACACATTCGCCGCACTGTACGCATTTTTCATAATCAATAGCTGCAACACCGCCCAAAACGTGTATCGCGTCATGGTCACACGCCTTTTCGCAGATCTTACAGCTGATACAGCCAACCTCACAGTATTTGCGTGTGACGGCACCTTTATCGACCGACATACAGCCAACCCAGTGAGTTGAATCATACGGAATCAGCTTAATTATCTGCTTGGGACAAGCTTCAACGCATCTTCCGCACGCCTGACATTCCTCATAGTCAACTGCCGCAACGCCGTTTACAACCTTGATGGCGTTAAAAGTACAAGCCTTTGCGCAGGTGCCAAGTCCGATACAGCCATTAGGGCAGAGCTTGTCGCCGCCGCTCATTTTTGATGCCGCGAAGCAGTCCTGTGCACCCTCGTAAACATATTTTTTCTTTGCGAATTCCGCCGTTCCCGAGCACATTACCTGTGCGCGCATACGGATCGGCTTTTCGGGAGGTACGCCCATGATTTCCGCTATTTTTGCGGCAAGTGCCTCATCTCCGGCAACGCAGGCGGAGGTTTTTGCTTCTCCCTTTGCAATTGCCTCGGCGAGTGCCGAACAGCCGGTGTAACCGCATCCTCCGCAGTTTGCGCCGGGAAGAATTTCGGAAATCTCCTCGATCCTCTCATCAGCCGACGGAATGAAGAATATCTTTGAAGCTATGGCGAGCAGTATACCCATTGCGCCGCCGAGAACGGCAAACCACAAAACAGCGGAAAGTATATTTTCAATGTTACCCATATTAATTACCATGTCTTTGTTTTGCAAAGACTTCCTTATCGTCGATATTTTTGTCGGTTTGCTTGCAAATTGGCGGCGAAGCCGACAAAGACAAAAATTCGTGGCGTGAAAATTTATTTTTCACGCTAACCTTCCTGCCGTTAAAATTTCATTCCGGAGAAACCGGAAAATGCCATTGCGATAAGTCCTGCGGCGATGAGCGCTATCGGTGTGCCGCGGAAGCTTCTCGGTGGTTTTGCGAACGAGATACGGATTCTGACACCGGCGAAAATGACTATCGCAAGCGTGAATCCGAGCGCGGACGAAAATCCGTATGCAAGCGATTCGATGAAATCGTAACCGTTCTGGATGTTGAGAAGCGCAGAACCGAGCACCGCACAGTTCGTTGTTATAAGCGGCAGGTAAATACCGAGTGCGCCGTAAAGCGCGGGAACGAATTTGCGCAGAAACATCTCGATGAGCTGTACAAGAGATGCAATGATGAGTATAAATGCGATCGTTTCGAGATATTCAAGCCCGAACGGGACGAGTATCAGATAATAAACCGCCCATGTTGCAGCACTTGAAAGCGTCATTACGAATGTTACGGCAAGTCCCATTCCGAGCGCAGTGTCGGGCTTTTCCGAAACGCCGAGAAACGGACAGATTCCGAGGAATTTTGAGAAAATATAGTTCTCAACAAGTACCGCGCTGAGCATAAGAAGTAATATTTCAACTAAATAGTCCATGTCAGTTTTCCTCCGCCTGTTCGTTCATGTCGTTTGCGTATTCGTCTGCAATTTCGCGAAGTTCTGCCTCGGCTGCTGCCTTATCGAGCGCACGTTTCTTTGCCGCAAGCTTCTTGTTTCTTACATACATTATCTTATTCATAACGGCAATGAGGCATCCGAGCGTTAAGAAAGCGCCCGATGGGAGAACGAAAACGATTGCAGGCTCATACGACTCGGGAAGAATCTGTATACCTGCGAATTTGCCCGAGCCGATTATCTCACGTACAGAGGCGAGAACGACCAGCGCGAACGTGAAGCCGAGTCCCATTGACAAGCCGTCAACCGCAGAGGGAAGCACGGAATTTTTTGATGCGAACGATTCCGCACGTGCAAGAATGATACAGTTTACAACGATGAGCGGAATGAAGAGTCCGAGAGATTTGTCAAGGTCGGGCAGATATGCCTTGATGAGCAGCTGTATGGCTGTAACAAAGCCCGAGATGATGACGATATAGGATGCGATACGTATCTGCTTCGGAATGAAATTACGCAGGATCGAAATGAACATATTCGAGAAGATGAGTACTGCGGTTGTTGACAGTCCCATACCGATTGCGTTGGTTACCGAGGTTGTAACCGCAAGTGTTGAGCAGGTACCGAGAAGCTGCATGAACACGGGGTTTTTGAAAATGATTCCGTCAAGCAGCTGGTTCTTAAAATCCTTTAATGTGTAGTTGCTCATTTTGCACCTCCCATAGAATTGCCCGGGAAGAGCGTGCTGTGTATTGAAACTGCGTTTTCGACTGCATCGAGGATAGCGTTTGATGAGATGGTTGAGCCTGTGATGATGTCGATGTCAACTTTAGGTTTAAGTGTTGATTTGTCTTTCCCGATGTACTGACCGAGATAAGCGCTGTCTTCAACACGGCTTCCGAGTCCCGGAGTTTCCGAGTGTGAGATAAGCTTGACGCCTGCGACTGTTCCATCGGCATTTACACCGACCATGACGGTCATTTCGCCGCCAAAACCGAGAGGATTGACCTCTGCAACATAGCCGAGCATACCCTCATCCGCGGTTACCTTATAAATCGCAGACATTCCCTCAAATGTAACATCAAGCTGAATGTTATTCTCGGCTTCCGGGAAAATAGAGGTTATTGCCTCTGCCTTTTCGCGTTCTGCGTTTTCGGCGATTTTATTAACCGTAAGCGCATTGACGCAGGAGAGCAGAAGTGCCGTTATCATGCTGATTACAAGTAATTTCACCGTTATTACGACAATGAATTTTGTGTCGGCGGTGTTATTATTATTTGTCTGCTTTGGCAACTTTACCACCTCCGAATCTTGTAGGCTTTGTGTAGCGGTCGATATACCACACAAGCAGGTTCATTATAAGTATTGAGAATGAAACGCCCTCGGGATATCCGCCGAAATAACGGATAAGTACAGTCAACGCACCGCAACCGACGCCGTATATGATGCGACCGCGCTTTGTTATCGGCGAGGTCGAATAGTCGGTTGCCATGAAGATAGCGCCGAGAAACAGGCCGCCGGAGAATATTTCCCAAAGCGCGAAATTGAGAGCAGGTGAGCTTTGCGGGAAGATAAATGAAAGTACAAATACCGTTCCGATAAAGCTTACGGGAATATGCCAGGTTATAACGCGTCTTGCGAGCAGGTAGATAAAGCCTGCTGTTAAAAGAAGCGCGGAAACCTCGCCGATACAGCCGTTCTCAACGCCGATAATAGCATCGGAGAGGGAAACGCCCTCAGGGAAAACGCCGTTTTTAAGCGAAGCGAGAGAGGTTGCGCTTGCAACTGCGTCAATGCCCTCGGGAACGCCAATAGCAAAGGTCGAAAGCTTTTCGCCCGGGATTGTAAAAATGCTCATATAAGTTGGCCACGCGAAAAGGAATACACGTGCCGCCAGAGCAGGGTTCACGAAATTCTTGCCTATACCGCCGAAAAGCTGTTTTACAACGACGATTGCAAAGACGGAGCCGACTGCACCAAGCCATAACGGTGCACCAACGGGAAGATTCAGCGCAAGGAGCATACCCGTGACGACAGCTGAAAAATCAAGCACGGTTATGGGCTTTTTAAGTAACTTTTCGTATGCGAACTCGGCGAGCACCGCAAAGATTATTGATATTGCAGTGTGCATAAGTGCGCGGTTGCCGAAGATGAAGATTCCCCAGATGAGTGCCGGAATAAGCGCGATACAAACGTCGATCATGATGGTTCGTGTTGTGTCGTAAGCGCGGATGTGCGGCGGTGGTGTTACGGTGAGCAACTCGGGAATGAACGCATTTGGATCAACTGTTTCCGATTCTGCTGTTTCGGAGGACGTGTCCGGTGCAGTCTTTGCCTCAGACTCGGCAATGTCATTGATATTTTTCTGATTGTTATCCATGCTGATCCTCCTTTATTTAAGTTTACTCTGTTCGAGAGCAGCCTGCATTGCGCGTTTGCGGTCGTTGATTTTGACCTTGGTTGCGCGGATATACTGTACGATCGGAACGTGTCCGGGACAGTTATATGAACAGCTTCCGCATTCAATACAGCTTGAAATACTGAATTCTTCTGCCATATCGAGCTTGTTCTGCATTGAAAACATTGCAAGGTAGCTCGGCATGAGTCGCATGGGACAATTGTTTACACAGCGTCCGCAGCGGATACAAGCAGAGGGCTGTTCAAAATGATGCTCGAATTGTTTGGAGAGCGCAAGCACAGCCGATGTACCCTTGGTGACAGCCGTGTCAATGTCCCACTGGGCAACACCCATCATCGGACCGCCGCAGATTATTTTGTTTGGTGTTCTGATAAGACCGCCGCAGAATGTAATGAGATCGCGATAGGTCGTTCCGAGCGGCACGAGCAGGTTTTTCGGATCCTTTATGCAGTCGCCGTCAACGGTTACGATTCGCTCGACAAGCGGCATACCGGTCGTGAAGGCTCTGTTTATCGCCGCGCAAGTCTCTGCATTGAAAACACAGCATCCAATGTCTGCCGGAAGCTTTCCTGCGGCGAGCTTGCGTCCCGTAAGCGCGAAAATGAGCTGGCGTTCATCTCCCTGCGGATACTTGGTTTTGAGCAGACAAACCTTTATGCTGCTGTCCTCGCCGAGACGTTCACGAAGGACCGCGGCTGCGTCACGCTTGTTATCCTCAATGGCGATGATACCCTCTTTCAGCGAAAACGTATGCATGAGTATTTTAAGTCCGTCTATAACCGAATCGGGATTTTCGAGCAGTAAACGGTGGTTTGCCGTGATGAACGGTTCACATTCGGCGCAGTTTATGATGATATGCTCAACCTTGCCGAGGGCGGACTGAATTTTTGCGTATGTGGGGAAGGTCGCGCCGCCCATTCCGGAGATTCCGGCGTTCTTCACGATTTCAACAATCTCGTCGGGCGTGGTATCCTCGAGCTTTTTGTCCCACGGCTTTATATCGGGATGCAGACGGTTTTCGCCGTCATTTTCGATGACCACGCTTCTGATCATGATACCGTTGCTTGCCTTCTTTTCGTCGATTTTGACGACCTTACCGGAAACGCTTGAATGGACGTTACATCCGAGATTACCATCAACAATACCGATCACCTGTCCGACATCAACAGTGTCTCCTGCTTTTACACACGGCTGGGCGTGTGCGCCGATATGCTGTGACATTGGAATGGAAACGGTTTTAGGTGCCGGCATTGGTTCCACCGCGCATTTACGGGTGTGTTTGTGTTCACTTACGTGGATTCCGCCTTTAAAGGTCAGTGCCACAAGATCACCTCTTTTTCCTGTAAAAATGAAAATAATCAATCATACTTACATTATACTATACTTTTTAGAATAATGCAAGAGTAAAAATGACGAAATTGACAAAAAAATTTACAATGGCTTATGTTTTTATGCAAATTGTCAACAAAATAACAAAGATTCACAAACTAACCTCAGCCGCAGAGCGGCGTCACTGCAACAAAACAAGCAATGAAGCTACTGAGCCGCCGACGCAGATGGCGGCGTACAAGCGGTCAACTCCGCCTGCGGCTCCGGATTCGCTTTGTAAGCGGTGACCGTTTGTCCTGCCAGCTTCGCCGGCATCCGTGGCTTCATTGCTTCTGCAGCGCAGGTGCGCTCGACTCGCGCTCAACTCCGCCTTACGGCTCCGGATTCGCTTTGTCAGCCGTGACCGTTCGTCCGCCACCAGCTGCGTCGGCGGCTCAGTGCTTCTTTACTTATTTCGCGGAAAAGGAGTGAGTGAGAAATTGTAATTAAAAAAGAAATCGCCCGCTTATTTTGCGAGCGACTCTTTTGATGATGTGTTTTACGCGCTGTATACGCTGACAGCCTTCTTGCCGCCTGCGATATGCTCGAACTTGACCTTACCGTCAATCAGAGCAAACAGGGTATCATCCTTGCCGATTCCGACATTGTTGCCGGGATGTACTGCTGTACCTCTCTGGCGGATGATGATGTTACCTGCCTTTACAGCCTGACCGTCAGACTTCTTAACGCCGAGACGCTTTGCTTCGCTGTCACGACCGTTCTTGGTGGAGCCGACGCCCTTCTTATGAGCGAAAAACTGTAAGCTGAGCTTTAACATAGTTAATCTACCTCCGTTATCTTATTTGAGAAAAAGCTGTTTGAATTACAAGTCAGATTAGTTCCTCTACCACGTCAACATCGAGATACTCATAGTATTCCTCGATCAAATCGTTTAACTGGTAGTAATAAGCCTGGATAAGTCCCGATATTGCAAAGCGTTTGCGTTCGTCCTCCTCAAATTCGGGAAGTGCGCCGTGTGCGATGACTTTTATATCGGTGGTTTCTTCATCAATCGTATAATCAACGTCGGAAGCGTATGCAACCTCAATTGTGTTGATTATCAGCATGGTCATTGCGGAAATGGCGGCACAAAGCGGATCGCTTCCTGCTTCACCGTAACCCGTATGTCCCTGCTCACTGAAGCCGTAAAATACGTTATCCCACTTGTGAAAAACTATCTTTGTCATTGTGGATTAGCCAACGATCTTTTCGATCTGAACCTTGGTGTAAGGCTGTCTGTGACCGATTTTCTTCTTGGAATCCTTCTTGGGCTTGTACTTCAGGATGTGGATCTTGGGACCCTTACCGTTCTTAACGACCTTTGCTTCAACGCTTGCGCCCTCAACATAAGGAGCACCAACGGTGAACTTGTCGCCGTTCGACAGAGCAAGAACCTTGTCGAAAGTAACCTTGTCCTCTGCTTCAACATCGAGCTTCTCGATGAAGATAACATCGCCTTCGTTAACCTTGTACTGCTTTCCGCCTGTTACGATAACTGCAAACACGAAAAGCACCTCACTTTCTGAATGGCATTTTGCCATGAACTCGCTGATGCAGGTTTTGCGTTTTGACGCAAATTATAACCGTACAAATCAAGCGGCTATTTATTATACCATATTCGGTGAGAAATGTCAAGGGGTATACGTCATTTTTCTTCGTTAAATGTAACAAATTTCGCTTTTGTTGATCGCTTTAAAGATAAAAACGCGTCAGGCTGCGGTCGCGATGTCACGCGGGATGCCGGTTTGATTTGGAAATACAGCGTCTGTTGACGAGACAATAACTCTGACATTATCGGGAAATTCATAGCCTATCGGGGTTAAACCGATAAATTCAATTTCCTCAAGATTTGTGAAATATCCGAGGGATGAAACGTCAAATTCGGTTGAGGTTATCGTCCATGCGTCAAGCAGTCCGACCTCGCCGAGCATATCGTGCAGATTATCAAGCTCGCGTTCGGATGAATTTGAATCGAGGATGTAACAGCTATCAAATGCCACTGCATCAGCAATTTCTTCCACTTTGCTGATGTCGGTCAGAACGTAGTATGCCTTGAAATGATTGTAATGCTCCAGATTATAGATAGGATCCCCGTTTTTGTCCGTTCCGGGATTGCTTGCGCCATGCTCCCAAAGTGCGGCGAACATGAGATTTTCAGTGTAATTTGCTTGTGCAACCCGTGGCAGAGGACGGGTTATATGGCTGTCTGAATTAACGGTGAATTCAACGAGCATACGGTCATCGTATTCGCGGCTTATGCTGACGCTTAACGATTTTATTCCGTCCACCATTTCAGGTGTGATATAATCCTCAGAATCGAGGTCGTAATATGCACGCAGCATGATATCGAACGCCGGGGAGAGCTTTATTGCCGAGCCAAAGGTTGAGATATCCACGGTCGAGCTGCATGAGAGCGCGAAGATGTTTACTGCGATGCACAAAGCGGCAAAAATTGAAGCGAGAATGAGCATGAGCTTTCCGCCTCGGTAATTTTTCATGTTCACATAACGCATTTTCATGAAAGCCGCACCGGACGGTTCACTCGCGAAAAGTCCGCAGCTCATACCGTCTCTGAAAACAAGTTTGCAATGCTTTGAATAACGCTCGGTGAAATCGAGTATCGTTCCCATGTACATACCGCTCGCGTCTGTTCCAAACATCTTCACGACGTTATAATCGCAGGAAAGCTCGCAGTCCTCAAGTGCCGTTTCTCTGACCCTTTTCGCTATCGGATTGAACCAATGCACCGATGTTGCAAAAAGTGAAAACAGCTTGGTTATCATGTCGAAGCGGCGCATATGTGTCAGCTCGTGCGTCAATATACATTTAAGCTCTTTATCTGACATTGAGAGGCAGCCGGGTTCGATATAAAGTGTTGGGAAAACAAATCCGCAGATGCAGGGGGACATAAACGATTCGGCATTGAATATACGAAGCTTGACCCGGCGCTTTATTTTCATTGTAAGTCGAAGCTCATTGAGGATGCGCAGAATACGTCCGTCATGGCAGGCTTCCGAATTTGTCAGCATAAGCTTTTTTGAATAGGTGTACTTGCAGAGTGCACGTACAAAAACGATAAGAAAGCCGCCAAGCCAAGTCACGAAAAGAGCGATGGAAATTTCATTTATGTATCCGACGCACGATGCCATTGCGCGACGCAGTTTATATGTGAAGTGGTCTGTGCTTTTAATTTCGGAAACCTCGCTTAATTCGTCCGTGCTGCTGTTCGAATCCGAAATGACAGTGGCAGAGCTTTCAACTGTTTGGGTTTCATTGTTGAAAACGACCTCGGTTTGCGTATATTCGATTGCTTCGGCAGCCGAAGTCGGGACGTTTATACCGAGCGGAAGAATCGAAATTATAAGTATTGCTGTCCAAACGGGATACATTATGCCTTCGCGTCCTCGCAGGAATGTTTTTCGAAGAAAAAACGCAGCGCCGCAGGCAAGGCTGAATATTAAACTCAGCACGAGAAGGTTAAGAACAAAACTGAACACCGTGCTTACCGCCTTTATTTTGTGTCGGACTCGATTTCACGGCGAAGCTCGGCGAGATCCTCTTCTCCGAGAATTCCCTCACTGCAGAGCGCGCATATGAGTCCTCTTGTGTTGTTCTGGTAAACTGTTGCAACAAAATCAGCCGCCGCTTTACGCTTATATTCGTTTTCATCGGCAATGACTATGGCGCAGTTTGCACGTCCGTGCTTTTCCAGACGGATAAAATCTTTGTTCTGGAGTCTTGTTATGAGAGTGAGAACGGTTGTCAGCGCAAGATGACCTATTTCGTCCGGGTATGCAGCCATGAGTGCGCCGGCGTGAATATCCTTGACGCCCTGCTTGTCCATGTCCCAGATGAGCTGCATGATCTGAAGCTCTGATTCGGGGAGCTTTGTGAAATCTTTCTTTTTCTGTCTCAACATGATAAGTCCTCCTGATACGCATCGAAATTTTACATACAATAATTATTATACACCACATTTCTTCAATTGACAAGTGTTTTTTGACAAATAAATGAAAAAACAAGGGAATTTCATCATTATATTATATAAATATGGAAAAATGAACTTTTTTAATCAAAAAATATGGACAAACCGAAATTTCTGTGATATACTATAAAACAATATACTTCAGCGATACGGAGATTTTTAAAATGGATTATGAGCTGCTGCAAAAAAGAGAGCCGACTCTCGAAGAACGGGTATACGATATACTCGAGAAGCTGAGCGTTCCGATAGGTTATAAAGGACACAAATATCTTCTTGATGCTATACAAACCGCCGTTCGTGAACCGGTGAAGCTTTCTTCAATCAATAAAAACATCTTTCCGCGAATCGCCGAAGCTTACAATACAACGGTTTCCTGCGTTGAAAGCGCGATACGCAGCGCGATCACACGTGCATGGGAAAGCGGTGACCCCGAGGTGCAAAAACAGTATTTCGGCAGAACTGTGCCGTTTGGCAGCGGACGTCCGAGCGATACAGAGTTTATTGCGATGATCGCCAATATGCCCGAAATGCGGAAATTCAAATAACATTCGACGTATTTTGACAGACAACTGTAAATAATTACCAAACTTTTCTTCCATTTTTTGGCGGAAAAGTTTCTTTTTTTCTATTGAAATTTTGATAAATATATGGTATAATATGGAAGCAATGACAAATTCTGCCAAAGAAAGGCAGAAAATCAAATTTTTAAGGAGTATATTATGATTACGGAAAAACAAAGCAGACTTTTGGTGTGCAGCGGAGAAATCGACAGACGGCGTGAAATGGTGGATTTACTTGAGAGAATCGGATTTGCAGTCATTGATGAGGCACGGGATGCACGGGAAGCCGAGCGGCTGATGAACGACCGCCAGTATGCGCTTGTTGTTTGCGAAACGTCAATCGGCAGTGCACAGGCGATGCAGCTTGCTTATAATGAATGCAGGCGTTCCGGTTCGGCAGGTCGTGGGACGGCGTTATTGTTTATCGGCGAGCGAGCTTACGAGGATGTACTGCGTGAAGTTTGCCGTATGACCGAGACGAGCTATCTCATCAAGCCTTTTACGGTTCCCGAGTTTTGTGACGCCGTGTTCGGTGCGCTTTCGGGCAGACGCACGGTGAGTGACGACACTGTAACTTCGAGGGGAACTGCGCAGATGTCGGCGTACACGTCCTCACCGTTCGGGGAATCGGACGAATCAATGGAAACGCAAATTACCGAAATATTGCACAGCCTCGGTATTCCGGCGCATATCAAGGGTTTTACTTATCTTCGCTGTGCGATTGGTATGACCGTGAGCGATCCCGATATGATAAATTATGTTACAAAATCGTTATATCCGAGCGTTGCCAAGGTGTATGCGACAACCACATCACGTGTGGAGCGTGCGATACGTCATGCGATCGAGGTTGCGTGGGACAGAGGTGACCTTGAAACGCTTAACCGTTACTTCGGCTATACGATCAGCCGTCAGCGCGGTAAGCCGACAAATTCCGAGTTTATCGCGATGATCTCCGATAAGCTCAGACTTGGCGTTGGGATATAGGCAGAGCAGGCGACTGAATTAAAATGCACGATAAATTATAGTTTATGCGAGAGCCCTCATCAGTCTCGCTTTGCTCGACAGCTTCTCCCGGGAGAAGCCTTTGGGTAACAATTTATTTGCAAAACAAAGTATGGCAACACTTTAAAAAAATTTTAAATACTTCATTTTCATACTCGCAAATCTAACTCAAAGCCTTCCCTTGGGGGAAGGTGGCACGTCGCAAGACGTGACGGATGAGGGCTTCACCGCATAAACTATAATTCCCCATTAAAGTATAAAAAAACAGCGAGCGGCTTTACATTTTCACCGTTCGCTGTTAAATTTTTTATTTATGCAAGTATTTCCTTGATTGCTTCGGGTATCGCTTTGACCGTGTCGCTTGCGATCATTGAAACGCTCGGAATGTCACGCTCAGCAATCTCGCCTGCAAGTCCTGCAACGTATGCGCCTGCCGCAACGCCGAGTAAAAGATCGTCATCGTTAACCCAACCGCAGATTCCGGCGAGTATACCACTCAAAACGTCGCCGCTTCCCGCTGTTGCCATTCCGGGACAGCCGCGGTCGATGAGATATGTGGTCTTGCCGTCTGTTGCGATAGAGGTTGCGCCTTTTAAGAGAACTATCGCGCCTGTGCTCGCGGCATATTTCTTTGCCGAGGTGATGAGGTCGCCCTTGAATTCCTCAAATTTCTCACCGCACAGACGTTCAAATTCCTTCGGATGAGGTGTCAGTATCAGTTTACATGAAGAATTTTTGAAGCGATTTTTATCAAGCTTTGAGAGGGCATTAAGTCCGTCTGCGTCAACAACGAGATTTCCGCTGTATTCGCAGAGCAAATATTCGAGCAGACGCTTGATTTCGCCTGAACGTCCAACGCCCATGCCGATTGCCGCCGAGGATGTACGGTGCATTAAATTTTCCGCTGTGCTGTATGAGAACGAGTATGCGCCGTTTACCTCGTCAAGCGGGAACAGCGTTGATTCGAGAACATAGGGAAGTACGGCGTCAACGATACTTTCGGGAACTGCGAGCCTTGTAACTCCTGCGCCCGAACGGAGTGCCGCTAAGGCGATATTTGCAAGCTTTGCTGCGCCGCTGTATTGTACCGAGCCGCCGATGAGTGCAACGGTGCCGTAATCGCCCTTGTTTGAATTGTGAGGACGATTTTCAAAAAGACGGCGGATGTCTGATTTTTCGATGAGGTAAGCCGGCTCGTCAAGGAGCTCGATGCCGATGTCGCAGTTGACCTTTTCCTTGATTATATCCTTTGCGGAATTGAGGAAATGTCCGCTCTTGAAGCTTCCGAGCGACACTGTGAGATCGGAATGCACACAGGTTTTGCCAAGTCCACTGTCAGGACCGAGTCCCGAATTGATATCCGCGCAAACTATGTATGCTCCGCTTTTGTTGATACGCTCGATCGCTGTGCAGAACGGATCTTCGACTTCGCCCTTGAAGCCTGTACCGAAAATGCAGTCAAGCACGGTTGCAAAGCCGTCGAGGTTGAATTCATCAAGTCCGCGATGGATTTTGATGCCGAGCTTTTCGCATTGATCGTGATAATACTGTCCGTCCGGCGTGAATTTATCTGACAGCATGAATATTTCGCAGGGAATGTTAGCGCCGTGCAGAAGTGTGGCAACGGCATAACCGTCACCTGCGTTGTTTCCGATGCCGCAAACGACCGCAACGGGCGCACGCCATTCAACGGCTTCGAATATGGCTTTGCCTGCACGCTCCATAAGTCCGCGCATGGTTGTTGAATGTTCAGCTGTATATGCGTCGCTTTTACGCATATTATCGACCGATACTACTTTTATCATATTTCTTCTCCTGTCTGTCACGTGGGTGCTTAATACTACATTACCATTATACTATATTAAAACCCCGATTTCAATAGAATTTTGAAAAAAGTTAAAAATTTGTCATAGTTTTGCGAAGAATAGAGATTTTTTTGCTCGGGGGCGAAATTTAGTGTGAATTTTCACATAAGCTCTTGCAATTCGTGTCGATTGATGGTATCATTAATATATATGTATACAATGACGAGAGGGTATTACGATGATAAATAATATAAAACCTCCGGAGCTTTTGTCGCCGGCAGGTAACTTTGATAAAATGAAAGCGGCGATACTTTACGGTGCCGATGCGGTCTATCTTGCCGGTGATGATTTCGGTATGCGCGCGGCGGCTGATAATTTCACGCTTGAGGAGCTTTATGAGGCAGTGAAATATGCGCATGAACGAGGCGTTCGCGTACATCTGACACTCAACACCATGCCGCATACGGACGAATATCCGAAGCTTGCCGAGTTTGTGAAAAGTCTTTCGGGCGCAGGGATAGATGCGGTAATCGCCGCCGACCTCGGTGTTATGGCGCTTGTTCGCGAATATCTTCCCGAAACGGAAATACACGTTTCAACCCAACAGAGTACAGTCAGCGCGGCGACCTGCAGAGAATGGTACAGACTTGGCGCAAAGCGTGTGGTGCTTGCCCGTGAGCTCACGCTTGACGAGATACGCGAGATACGTGCAAATACTCCGCCCGAGCTTGAGCTTGAAGCGTTTATACACGGCTCGATGTGCATCTCATATAGCGGACGGTGCTTGCTCTCACAGCATTTCGTCGGACGCGACGCCAACCGCGGACGCTGTGCACAGCCGTGTCGATGGAATATGTCATATGCACCGTCAACAATTGCAGGCGAGGGCGTTGCCGCATATGAAATCACGGAGGAGAAGCGTCCCGAAAACCGTGTACCCGTTATTGAGGGAGAGCACGGTACGTTTTTCCTTTCAAGTAAAGACACCTGCATGATCGAGCATATTCCCGAGCTGCTTAGCTGTGGCGTTGACAGCTTCAAGATCGAAGGCAGAATGAAGAGCGAATACTATGCGGCGGTGGTGACGAATGTCTATCGTATGGCAATCGACCGTTATCTTGCCGATCCCGAGGGGTATGTTTATGATCCCTTATGGCTTCGCGAGCTTGAATCGGTGAGTCACAGAGAATATAACACAGGCTACTATTTTGCAAAGCCGATGGAGGATGCGAACACCGCGAAGCAGCCCGGTTATATGAAGGAAAAGGCATATCTCTGCCGCGTCACCGCATACGATAAAGACAGCGGCATGGCACATTTTGTTCAGCGAAACAAGGTCTTTGCAAATTCTGATGTTGAGATTATTTCGCCCGGCAAGGTCGGATGCGCGCTTCACCTCGGTGAGCTTTATAACGAAGCGGGTGAGGTCATTGAATCTGCGCCGCATCCTTATATGGAGTTCTCGGCGAAGGTAGCATTCCCCGTAAATCCCGGTGACATTATAAGAGCTGTTTGAGAGGAGAAGTGAAATGATACTTTTTGAAATTCTGAAGTCACTGTTGTTCGGTATAGTCGAAGGAATCACCGAGTGGCTCCCGATATCGAGCACGGGACACCTTATTTTGCTTGAAGAATTTGTCAAGTTTAACGGCGTGTCTCCAAATTTCTGGGAGATGTTTGAGGTCGTCATCCAGCTCGGAGCGATACTTGCCGTTGCGGTGATATTCTTCAAAAAAATATGGCCGTTTTCAAAAAAGCAGGGCGAAGTTCTCGGTATTATACGACGCGATAAATTCATTATGTGGCTCAAGATTATTGTCGCTTGTCTGCCTGCCGCTGTTGTCGGAGTGCTGTTTGACGACGTGATTGACGCTGTTTTCTATAATCCGCTGACGGTCGGTATTGCGCTTGTTGTTGTCGGTATTGCGTTTATCATCGTTGAAATACGAAACAAAAACGTACCTGCCAAAACCGAGTCGATTGATAATTTAACCTGGCTTCAGGCACTTGGCATCGGTGCTTTTCAGCTCATTTCCGCCATATTCCCGGGAACGTCACGCTCCGGCTCGACTATCCTTGGCGGACTTATGCTCGGCGTTTCGCGCACGGTTGCGGCTGAGTTTACATTTTTCCTCGGCATACCCGTAATGTTCGGCGCGTCACTTTTGAAGCTTCTGAAGTTTGGTTTCGATTTCACTGCGACAGAGGCGATTATACTGCTTGTCGGTATGGTCAGCGCGTTTGCGGTTTCGATGATTTGTATACGTTTCCTCATGGATTATGTTAAAAAACACGATTTCAAGGTGTTTGCTTATTACAGAATTATACTCGGTGCGATTGTTATCGCTTGCTTTCTCCTTGGTATAATAAAATAACGTTGTTAATTTGCATTATATTTATCAAAAAAACGGGCAAAATATTGTAAACATCCGAAAAAATTTTGAATTTGACCGTTTTTTCACAATTTTGTGTTGATAAAACTTCATAAATATGGTAAAATAAATTTTGATTGTTAATTCAATCACAAGGAATCAGTAAAATTTTTTATAGAGGTGAAAATAAATGTACAACAAGAAGTCAGTTGAAGATATCGCTGTTGCAGGCAAGAGAGTTCTTTGCCGCTGCGATTTCAATGTACCCGTTAAGGACGGAAAGATCACCGATGATAAGCGTATCGTCGGCGCAATGAAGACAATCAAATATCTCGTTGACAACGGCGCGAAGGTTATCCTCTGCTCACACATGGGCAGACCTCACAATGTTCTCAACGCAGAACTCAAGCTCTCCAAGAAAGAAAAGAAGAAGATTGACGAGCTTCCCGAAAACGAGCGTGAGGCAGCAACCGCAGCAGCTCTCGAAAAGGCAAAGGGCGATATCACAAAGCTCTCCCTCAAGATCGTTGCAGACGACCTTGCTGCAAAGGGCATCAATGTAACTCTCGCAAACGACGTTATCGGTCCTGATGCAAAGGCTAAGGCTGCTGCTCTCAAGGACGGCGAGGTTCTCCTTCTCGAAAACGTACGCTTCCATGCAGAGGAAGAAAAGAACGATCCCGCGTTTGCAAAAGAGCTTGCAAGCATGGCTGATATTTACGTTAACGACGCTTTCGGTACTGCTCACAGAGCACACGCTTCCACAGCAGGCGTTGCAGATTACCTCGACACTGCAGTTTGCGGTTACCTCATCCAGAAGGAAATCGAGGTTATGGGTAAGGCACTTGAGGATCCGGTTCGTCCGTTCGTTGCAATTCTCGGCGGCGCAAAGGTTTCCGATAAGATCGGCGTTATCAACAATCTTCTTGAAAAGTGCGACACCATCGTCATCGGCGGCGGTATGGCATACACCTTCTTCAAGGCAATGGGACTTCCGATCGGTACTTCCATCTGCGAGCACGACAAGCTTGATCTTGCAAAGGATCTTATGGCAAGAGCACAGGAAAAGGGCGTAAACTTCCTGCTTCCCGTTGACAACAAGATTGGCCGTGAATACAAGGAAGACACAGTTTGCATGGAAATTTACAGCGATTCCATTCCGGACGGCTGGATGGGACTTGACATCGGCGAAAAGACCGAGGAGCTCTTCGCAAAGAGTCTCGCAGGTGCAGGAACAGTTATCTGGAACGGTCCTATGGGCGTTTCCGAGTGGGAAAACTTTGCATCGGGTACACGTTCGGTTGCAAAGGCAATTGCAGAGTCGGGTGCGATCTCGATCATCGGCGGCGGTGACTCCGCAGCGGCTGTTGAAACTCTCGGTTATGCAGACAAGATGACACACGTTTCCACCGGTGGCGGTGCATCGCTCGAATTCCTTGAGGGACTTGAGCTTCCCGGTATCGCTTGCCTTAACGAAAAGGAATAATCGATTGTATTCTGTGCAAAACAATAGATAAATAAAATTATCGATTGTATTCTGTGCAAAACAATAGATAAATAAAATTATCGTAGGGGAGGGGCTTGCTCCTCCCGCATTTAATTGAAAGGAATATAAAAATGAACAAGGCTACAAGAAAAACAGTTATCGCAGGTAACTGGAAGATGAATATGACTCCCGCTGAAACAACTGCTTTCATTAATGAGCTTGCGCCTATGGTTGCAGGCAAGAACGGATGCGACATCGTACTTTGCGTACCGTTTGTTGACATTGCAAACGCAGTTGAGGCAGCAAAGGGCACAAACATCAAGATTGGTGCTGAAAATGTACACTTCAAGGAGTCCGGCGCATATACCGGCGAAATTTCCGCAAAGATGCTGAATGCCTCGGGCGTTGAATATGTTGTAATCGGTCACTCCGAGCGCCGTCAGTATTTCGGCGAGACAGATCAGACTGTTAATCTCCGTACTCTCGCGGCTGTTAACGCGGGTCTTACTGCTATTGTCTGCGTTGGTGAAACTCTTGAGCAGAGAGAGCTTGGTTACACTGAAACTCTCCTCAAATATCAGACAAAAATGGCACTTACAAACGTAAAGCCGGAGCAGCTTAAAAACATCATTATCGCATACGAGCCTGTATGGGCGATCGGTACAGGCGTAACTGCCACTGCGGATCAGGCAGACGAGGGCAACGGATACGTTCGTGCGGCTGTTGCAGAGATGTTCGGTACTGCTGCAGCAGAGGCTGTGACCGTACAGTACGGCGGTTCTATGAATGCAAAGAACGCGGCAGAGCTTCTTTCCAAGGTTAACGTTGACGGCGGTCTTATCGGCGGCGCATCGTTAAAGACTGCGGATTTCACCGTAATCGTTGACGCAGCACAGTAAGGTTAAAAGTTACTTTTTCGCCCAAAAGGCGGGAGAAAGCAATTTCCCGAAGTGTGCTGCTTCGAACATCGTATCATTCGAGAGGGATGGACACCAACGCTGGCGCGAAGGT
>CAYSFT010000034.1:0-21945 GCA_964430755.1 uncultured Lachnospiraceae bacterium
CTACAACGTCGTTTGTGACCCCGTTGTTGATATGTGTAACGGATGGGGCTGCTGCGGCGCTAATACACGCTCCCTCGGAAATGACCCTGAAATGGTTTCAAAGCTTGCAATCGCAATGGCAAGAGGTCTTCGTGACGGCGGCGTACTCACCGTTGCAAAGCATTATCCGAGCGCACAAAAGCCTACACTGCGAATAGACAATCACATGGCACCGTCAGACTACCTTGATACAAAAGAAGAGCTTTTAAATTATAGCCTTCTCCCCTATATCGCTCTTATAAAAGAGGGACTTATTGACGGAATAATGGCAGGCCACACAACTCTTGCAAATATCGACCCCGGTATGCCCACCACAGTTTCGAAAAAGGTACACGATATCATCCGTGAGCAGGGATTCGACGGCTTCTTTGTCACCGACGCACTTGACATGATGGGACTCAAGGCGCAGTTCGGCGATACAAAAGTCAAGGGACTCTGCGTTGAGGCAGGTAACGAATTTATTCTTCCGTGGTTCTCCGCGAAAAAGGCATACTTCGATCTCCGGGATTGCTATAAGGACGGTATCATCTCTGATGCACGCCTTGACGAAGCCGTAAAGAGAGTTCTCGAGGCTCAGCACAAGGTAAATATGATTGAACCCAAGTTCAACGAGATTACCGAGCAGGATGTCAAGAATTTCGAGCGCATTAACCGCGAGTCGATTTTCTGCCGCACTGACGAAGGTACCCCAAAAACACTTTCTCGCGATGGCAAGCACTTCTTTGTCGTGCTCGTTAAAAACGAAACCGACATTGCAGACGACGGTAAGGTTTCGGTTGATACATTCACAAACAGCTGGTACAAGCCCGAGCTAATCCAGCCTCGAATTCTTGAGCTTTTCCCAAATTCGGCAGTACGAGCTCTGCGCGAATTCCCGACGCCGAACAATAATATGGATGTTCTTCAGGATTCGGTCAACTACGATGACGTTGTATTCATCACTTTTGCAGAAGCTCCTGCATATGCCGGAAGCGACCATCTTACGCACCGTATCGTCACCCTCATGACAGCACTGCAGATTCCGGGCAGACTTCAAACAGTTGTTCATTTCGGAAATCCGTATCCGCTTGAGGAGCTGCCGCACATTCCGAGAGTTCTCATCGGATGTATGTCAAAGGACAGCACGATGGCAGGCATAGATGCTCTTGCAGGCTTATGCGAGGCAAATGGCGTTCTTACATACGATATTAAGCTTAAGTAATCAATTGAAAACAAATGGCAGCCGATGTATCATTTCGACTGCCTTTTTTCTATTGCAATTCTTTCTTTTTATCCTTAAGCTGAATGAATATACCGAGTATCATAATGACAAGTCCGATAATAGCATATACTGTGATATTCTCATCCGGCAGGAATATTGCACTCCAGAGAGTAGATAAAAACGGCGTTATGTAAGCGAGGTTTGAAATTTTCGCCGTGTTGCCCGATTCGAGAGCGATTGCCCAAAGTGTACTTGCAATACCTGTAACAAAAATTCCCGACCAGGCAAATCCCATAACCTCAACAATATTCGGCGAAAATGGTGTGCCGGTGGTAATATTTATAATAAGCGTCAGAACAAATGACACAAAACAGTATACCATCATCGAAAGACGCTTATCGTAGCGGAATTTTTGAACAAGTGCGGTAAAAGAGCCGTATGACACGGCACCGAGCGCACAGCACAGTGCACCGATAAGTGCTGTTTTTTCAAAATGCAGGAGCTCGCCTGCAAGCGAAACAATAACGCCAAAAAATGAGACGGCAACAGCAATTATCTTGCGTGCGGTCATTTTTTCTTTTAAGAGAATACAAGCGAAAACAACACTCATTATCGGCCAAAGATAATTAACGATAAATGCCTGCGAAGCGTTACCCATCAGCGAGGTTCCGGCGTAATAAAAAACATAGTATAAAAACATTCCGGGCAAGCCTATGAGCGCTAAAATAAGATAATCCTTCGGCTTGTAGCCTTTGAGATTTTTTATGTTTCCCGTCGCAATATTAATTACGAGCAGAAACAGAAAGGCAAAAAACATCGAAGCACCAAGCATTTGAAAGCTTGTGTATGAGCCGAGCAAAATTTTCGATATCGTCGCAAGCGTTGACCAGAGAAAAATACATATAGCGGCCAACAAATACTGTTTCTTCATTTTTCTTTCCTTCTTTTCTATCAGGTGTTTCTGTCAACCACTTTCATGGTTTTTAGGTTACCGATTTTCTTCGATCTTGCGTCAAGTTCGGCAAGAACCTCCGTAAGCTCAAGTCCGCGCTCCTGCATCATAACAACAATATGATAAAGAAGATCGCTGATCTCGTTCTTTAATTCCTCATTGTCACCGTTCTTTGCGGCTATAATTGTTTCGGCACATTCCTCGCCGACCTTTTTTAAGATTTTGTCAAGTCCCTTTTCAAAAAGGTAGCAGGTGTAAGATCCCTCCTCGGGGTTCGCCTTGCGGTCTGCAACAACCGCGTAAAGCTCGTTAAGTACGTTATCGTTCATATTATTTCTCCTCATTATTCATTAATTCACGGTAAAAGCAGGTGCGATTTCCCGTGTGACAAGCGGCACCCGTCTGTATAACCTTGCAAAGCAGCGTATCCTCATCACAGTCATATGAGAGTGACACAACACGCTGAACGTGTCCCGAGGTTGCACCCTTATTCCAAAGCTCGTTTCTTGAACGGCTCCAAAACCAGGTGAGTCCCGTTTCGAGCGTAAGCCCAAGCGACTCGCGATTCATGTAAGCGAGCATCAGAACCTCGCCGTTTTCATAGTCCTGAACTATCGCAGGAATAAGCTCGGACTTTTTAAAAAATATGTCCAAATCAACATTCTTGTCTATCATGTCAACCTCACAGGTATGTTTTTCGCTTTAAGATGCTCCTTAACCTCACGAACCGAAAGCTCACGGAAATGGAACAGGCTCGCCGCAAGTGCCGCATCAGCACCGGCTTTTTCAAAGACATCCGAAAAATGTTCAACCTTTCCGCCTCCGCCCGATGCGATAACGGGAATGTTTACCCTCTCGGCAACAGCCTTTGTAAGCTCAATGTCAAAGCCGTTTTTCGTGCCGTCAGTGTCCATTGACGTGAGAAGAATCTCGCCTGCACCGAGCTTTTCTGCTTCAATTGCCCACTCGATCGCATCAAGTCCCATATCCTTACGTCCGCCGTTGATGTATACAGTAAAGTGACCGTCCTCACAGCGTTTCGCATCAATTGCGAGCACAACACACTGACTGCCAAATTTGTCAGCCGCATCCGCAATGATCCGCTTATTAAGGACAGCCGAAGAATTTACGGCAACCTTATCAGCACCGGCAAGCAACATTTCGCGGAAATCATCGACCGTGCGTATACCGCCGCCGACTGTAAACGGCATAAACACCTCACGTGCTGTGCGCTCAACAACATCGACAATGGTTTTGCGTTTGTCGCTTGACGCGGTGATATCAAGAAAAACAAGCTCATCCGCGCCTTGTGAATTATAAAATTTTGCGCTTTCAACGGGATCACCCGCATCACGCAGTCCAACAAAGTTCACGCCCTTTACGACGCGTCCGTCCTTAACATCAAGGCATGGAATAATTCTTTTTGAAAGCATGGTCTACCTCAATTTTTTGAAACTTCTATTGCTTCACGAAGCGAAAGCGAACCTGAATATATCGACTTTCCGCAAATCGCGCCGTAAAGCTTCATCGCCGCAAGATCACGGATGTTGCCGATATCTCGTATACCGCCGCTTGCGATGATGTTTATGTCAACCGCCTCTGAAAGTGCGGCAAGCTGTTCGAGATTCGGGCCTGCGAGAGTGCCGTCCTTACTTATATCGGTGAAGATGATATACTTGACACCACTCTTTGCCATCTCACGCGCAAGGTCAATATAGTTCACGTTTGAATCCTCAAGCCAGCCTGCGGTTTTCACCATACCGTCAAGTGCATCAATTCCAACAGCGATACGATCACCATATTTCTTGACAGCATCCTTGACAAACTGCGGATTTTTTAGTGCCGCCGAGCCGATTATAACACGTTCAATTCCCTTTTCGATATAGTAATCGACCGTGTCCATATCTCGTATACCGCCGCCGACCTCAATCGGAACGCTAACCTTTTTTGCAACCTCGGTGTATATATCGGAATTGATCCGACTTCCCTCTTTTGCGCCGTCAAGATCGACCATGTGGATAAACTCCGCACCGTCACGCTCAAACGAGAGTGCGGTTTCAATGGGATCTGCGGCAACCTGCTCGGCAGTACCGTATTCGCCCTTTGTGAGGCGTACACATTTTCCGCCGAGAATATCTATTGCAGGTAAAATAATCATTTTATTAAACTCCAGAAACTTCTCAGTATATTAAGTCCCACCGTTTCGCTCTTTTCGGGATGAAACTGACAGCCGTAAACATTGCCGCGTGCAACAATCGCGGCGACTTCACTTCCGTAATCGGTAACAGCAACAAGATCGGCGCGATCCCTTACGATCGCCTTATATGAATGCACAAAGTAGACCTGATCGCCTGTTTTGAGCGAAGGTGTTATCAGTGAGGGATTGACAATTGAAAGCTCATTCCAGCCCATATGCGGAACTTTGATTCCTGCCTCCTCAATCTTAACAACCTCACCGCCGATAAGCCCGAGTCCCTCACATTCGCGAAATTCATAGCTCTTATCGAAAAGCAACTGCATACCGAGACAAATTCCGATAAGCGGCTTTGTTTTTACGTATTCCTTTATAAATTTGTCAAGTCCGGTTTCACAAAGTCGTACCATTGCATCGGGAAACGCTCCGACGCCCGGGAGAATCACCCCATCAGCCTGCGAAAGCTCGTTTACGTCATCGCTGACGAACGAATCCGCACCGATAAAATCAAGTGCATTCTTGACAGAGTGGAGATTTCCCATACCGTAATCAATAATTCCTATTTTTTTCATGTAAAGCTCCGATATTATAAAGTACCCTTTGCGGAAAGTATCTCGCCGTCACGTGGTGCAATAGCCTCCGCAAGTGCATGAGCAAATGCCTTGAAAATAGCCTCAACACAGTGGTGATCGTTTTCGCCGTAAAGCAGCGCAATGTGAAGTGTCGCACCCATATTGAATGCAACCGCACGGAAAAAATCCGCTGTCATCTGTGTATCGTAATCGCCGATCATAGGTGCTGTCGGATAATAGTCGCAAACAAGATACGGGCGTCCCGAAATATCAATGACACAGCGTGCAAGTGCCTCATCCATCGGGATAAAGGACGTACCGTAACGCATAATTTTTCCGCGTTCCTTGGCGATTTCACCGTAAAGCTTACCAAGCACGATACCAACGTCCTCAATCGTGTGATGACAGTCAACGTGCAGGTCACCCTTCATATTAAGCTCGATAACCGAACGGCTGTGAATTGCAAGCGAATTGAGCATATGATCGAAAAATCCGACTCCGCTTGTTCCTTTAAGACCGTAACCGTCTGCCGCACCAAAATCAACAGACATGGATATCTGTGTTTCAAATGTATTTCTTACGAGAGATGCCTTTGCCGAGTTCACGAAATCGCCTCCTTGAATTTTTTAATGAATATATCAATCTCCTCGCGAGTGCCGCCGCAGATACGAAGATATCCGTTTGACATACAGCGTATCGCAACACCCTCTGTGAGAAGCTTTTTGTGTATCGCACGTGCCGCATCGGGACAGCACATTTTAACATAAATAAAGTTCGCCGCGCTTGGGCAAAGCTTTATAATCTTGTCTGACCTGATATTCTCAAGTTCAGCACGAAGATAAGCAAGATTTTCTTTAAGTTCAGCGATTTTTTCTTTAATTTCGTCGTAGTGCGAAAGTATGATCTCGCCGAAGACCTGCGAAACCGTGTTCACGTTATACGGGCTTTTGATCTTGCGTATTGCGCTTGCGATAGTCTCATTTGATATTGCAAAGCCGAGACGAAGTGCCGCCGCACCGTATGCCTTTGACATGGTTTTAAGAACGATCAGATTGTCATATTTCGCAGTCAGATCAATGACACTCTCATCGACCGGTGCAAACTCCATATAAGCCTCATCAACGATAACGATCGATTTTGAATCGCGTATAAAGGATTCAAGCTCCAAACGGGGACAGATCCATCCCGTAGGATTACATGGATTCGAGAAAATAACAATTTTTGCGTCCACTTCGCTTGTCTTTGCAAGAAGCTCTTTAAAATCAATCTCAAAATTATCGTTCTTTATATAGTGAAGCGCAGCAGCTCCTGCAAGAGTTGAGTAAAACTCATACATCGAGAAATCGGGCAGCGCAACTGCGACAGTATCATCAGGCTCCGTAAGACCGCTGCAAATGAGACTTATAAGCTCGTCCGAGCCGTTTCCTGCAACGACATTATCGGGATCAACACCGTAAATCTTTGAAAATGCAGCGATAAGCTTTGTCGCATAAGGATCGGGATAACGGTTAAAATCGAGCGAATATACCGCCTTTGCAAGCTCATCAAGAACCGCCTTTGACGGCAGAAATGGGCTTTCGTTAGCATCAAGTCTGACACGGCACGGCATCATATTCGGGCGATATTCTTCAAGGTCCTTAACTTTTTGTGGAATAAGGTTGTCAATCATATTTTATCTCACTTTAATCTCTGCAAAATTGAATTTGCGTGTGCCGAAAGTCCCTCTGCGTTTGCGAATGTAACGACCTTTTCGCCGATATTTTTAAGAGCTGCCTCGTTATAGTAAAGATAGCTCGACTTCTTAATAAAGCTGTCAACACCGAGCGCAGACGAGAATCTCGCAGTACCGTTTGTCGGAAGTACGTGGTTCGGACCTGCGAAATAGTCACCGAGCGGCTCGGGAGCATAGTCGCCGAGGAAGATCGAGCCTGCGTTTTTAACGAGCGACAGAAGCTCAAAGGGATTTTCTACGGAAAGCTCAAGATGCTCTGGTGCGATCTTATTCGAAAGCTCAACAGCTTCTTTAAGCGTATCAACGATTATTATCGAGCCGTAAGCCGAAAGCGAGCGGTCAATAATATCACAACGCGAAAGCTCTGCCTTTTGTGCTTCAATCTGCGCTGTAACGTCATCAGCAAGCTTTCTTGATGTTGTAATAAGTATAGCAGCCGCCATGGGATCGTGCTCTGCCTGGCTCATGAGATCAGCCGCAACATAGGCAGGATTTGCACGCTCGTCTGCGATAACAAGCACCTCACTCGGGCCAGCGATCATGTCAATATCAACCGCACCGAAAACAAGCTTCTTTGCCATCGCAACAAAAATGTTACCGGGGCCAACGATCTTGTCAACACGCGGCACGGATTCAGTACCGTAAGCAAGAGCCGCAACAGCCTGTGCTCCGCCAACCTGTATGATATCAGTTATGCCGGCAACCTTAGCCGCATAAACGACAGCAGGATTGATTCCCTCTTTTTTCGGCGGCGTAACGATAACGATCTTCTCAACGCCTGCAACCTTTGCAGGGATCGCGTTCATTAGCACGCTTGACGGATAAGCCGCAGTGCCGCCCGGAACATAAAGCCCAACCTTTTCAAGCGGACGCACAAGCTGTCCCATAATCTTTCCGTCATTATTCGTCATCCAGGAGTTCTGCTTCTGCTTTTCATGGAAAGCGAAAATATTGGCGGCAGCCTCGTCAATGGTCGCCTTTAATTCGTCAGAAACCTTTGAAATAAGCGCATTCTTTTCGGCTTCCGAAAGATAAAGCGAATCAAGCGTAACCTTGTCAAATTTTTCTGTATATTCACGAAGAGCCGCGTCACCGTTTTTTCTGACGTTCGCAATGACATCGGAAACTGTGTTCATTATCTCGGGGGAGATATTCTCAGCGCGGTCTGCGAGTGACGCTAACAGCTCATCGGTCTGATTTTTAGTGTAGATTTTCATTGTTTAATATCCTTTATTCTTCAATCTGGGCGGAAATACGGCTTGTAAATTCGTCGATTTCTTTCTTCTTTAATTTAATAGCCGCCGTATTTACGATAAGACGGGTGGAAATATACGCCACGTCCTCATAAACCTCAAGTCCGTTTTCACGCAGTGTCGAACCCGTTTCAACTATATCGACAATCGCATCCGAAAGCTTTAGGATAGGCGCAAGCTCAACCGAACCCTCAATCTTGACGATCTCAACGTCGATTCCCTTGGAATTGAAATAATTTTTTGTAACATTCGGATATTTAGAGGCGATAACCTTGTGTGTATATCCCTCGTAAAAATCCTTGCCCTTGATACCTGCAAGAGCAAATTTACATTTACCGAAGTTAAGGTCGAGCAGCTCATGAAAATACTTGCCGTGCTCCATTATCGTGTCCTCGCCAACGATACCAACGTCACAAACACCGTGCTCAATATAGGTTATAACGTCCGCCGCCTTTGCTAAAACCACCTCAATATCAGCGTTGAGGAGCTTGAAAACGAGCTTTCTGCCCTTGTCCTGAAGCTCTGTACAGTCGTAACCGGCACGCTCGAGGATTTCAACCGCTTTTTTCTCAATACGTCCCTTTGTAAGTGCAATTCTTATCATGCCTTGCCGCCGTCCTTTCCGCTTGTGAGGTCAACAACCGTTTCAATGTTCATAGCCTTTGCATATTCCTCTGTCTCTGCAAGGGTTTCAAACGCCGAAAGCTCACAAACAAGTCCGCGCTCAGCATAACTGTTTTTAAGCTTTATAGCTTCATTAAGCGAGTCTATCGCATAGAACACAACAGCATCGGATTTCTTCTGTTCAGGAAGCTTGCCCGATTTGATAAGTGCATCGGCAACGGCACATACGTTTATCGCAAAGCCGGTTGCAGGTACGTCATAATCAAATTTTTCAAGAAGCTTGTCGTAACGTCCGCCCTTAAGCACCGGTTCACCGGCGTGGTCAATATATCCGCGGATAACAGTGCCCGTGTAGTAATCAAACTTGTGAACCATACTCATGTCAACCATGATATATTCGCTGTATCCTGCGCTGCAGAGAGTTGTGTAAAGCTCACGAACATAGTTTAGAGCTTCGAGTGCCTTTGCATTATTGCCTGCAAGCGTTTCTGCCTCGGCAAAGACCTCCTCGTTTCCGTATAAGAGCGGAAGCTTACGGATAACGTCGTTCTGCAGATTCTTATCGAACATATTGAGCGATACAAAGTTTTTCGCTTCAACAAAGCTGCGCACGTCCATTATCTCCTCCTCGGAGAGGGACAGCTTCGAGATGAGAGCGTTAAAATATCCAACGTGACCTATCTCAAGCTTGAAATTAAGCCCTATTGTCTTGAGTGCATCAAGTGCAGTCATAATGCAAAGTAAATCGCTCTTGATTCCTCCTGCACCGACAAGCTCGATGCCGCTTTGAAGAATCTCATTGCGCATACCCGAATTTTCGCTGTTAACGCGATAAATATGCTGATTATAACAGAGCTTCTGCACAAGCGGCGCATTTTTGAGCTTAGTCGCAACGACACGTGCAATAGGAGTTGTGTTGTCGGGACGAATTGCAAGCAGACGTCCTGTGTTATCAGTCAGCTTGTAAATATTCTCCTGCATGAGAGAACGGTTGACCGTTTTGAAAAGGTCATAATTCTCAACGGCAGGTGTACAGATGCGTGAGAAGCCCATTTGAGTGTAAACACGCTCAAAATTCATTGAAACGCTTTCGTAAAGCTCGGCTTCGCGGTAAAGAAGGTCGCGAGTACCCTCGGGAACAGTCATGTTTAACTTTTGCATGGTTAAATTCCTTTTTAAAATATACTTTTAGATACCAAATACTTTAGCATAGTAATATGATATCACAATAAAGAACAATTGTCAATCGTCAATATTTACGATTAAACTATCACCCATTGAAAGATTTTAGTCGATTAGAAGAACGAGAGCTGATTTGTCTCGGTTAAAGAGCCGAAAGCACCGTTTTTACGAAGAAGATCGATGACCGCCTTCGAGAGTCCGGCTTTGGTCTGAAGCTCCTCAATTGAAAGAAGATTCTCTCGGTCGCGCACCTCAACTATTTTCAGTGCCGCACTTTCGCCAAGTCCGCCGAGAGCCGTGAAAGGCATACGGATCTTGCCGTCCTCCGGCTTGAATGCAAACGCCTCCGATTTGAAAAGGTCAACCGGCAGGAATTTAAATCCGCGAGCATACATTTCCGTTACCATCTGGAAGGTATCGACAATTTCCTTTTCTTTCTGTGTTGCCTCTGCTCCCTTCTTGCGAATTTCCTCCATAACCGTCTTGATTCCTGCTCTGCCGCTCATAGCGATCTCCGCGTCGAAGCCTTTGGGGGCAACGGTTAAGAACGCCGCGTAAAATTCAAGCGGATAGTAGATCTTGTACCAGCCAAGACGTATCGCAGACATAACATAAGCCGCCGCATGCGCTTTCGGGAACATATACTTGATCTTTTTGCACGACGCGATATACCAATCGGGAACACCGTGCTCGCGCATGGTCGCTTCATATTCGGGCTTGAGTCCCTTGCCCTTACGAACGTCCTCCATTATCTTGAATGCCGTCGCATTTTCGATATTGTACTGCTGAATGAGAACGAGCATGATGCCGTCACGTGTACCGATAACCTGCGAAATGTCACAGATACCGTCCTTGATGAGATCCTGCGCGTTACCGAGCCACACGTCAGTACCGTGAGTAAGTCCCGAAATCTGCAAGAGGTCGGCAAAGTTCTTCGGCTTCGCATCAACGAGTACCGACTGAATGAAGCGTGTACCCATCTCGGGAAGTCCGAGCGTACCAAGCGGACAGCCGATATCCTCGGGGGTTATGCCGAGTGGTTCTGTTCCTTCAAAGAGACGGTATACCGCCTTGTCGTTCATCTTAACGTCCATAACCGAAGTATTCGTATATTTTTCAAGCCACTTATACTTGGTCGGCATATCGTGTCCGAGCTCATCAAGTTTAAGTATCGTGTCATGCAGATATGTAAACGCAAAGTGTGTTGTAACGATATCGGAGTTGGGGTCATCGGCAGGATGCTGTACCGGAGTGAAATCGTAAACGTCATATTCTCTCGGAACAACGATGATACCGCCGGGGTGCTGTCCTGTGGTGCGCTTGATTCCGACGGCGGTGTTAACGAGTCTGTCAATTTCCGCCTTGTTAAGCTTTTTCTTGTGTTCTTCGAGATATTTTACAACGTAACCGTATGCAGTCTTTGCGGCAAGCGTACCGAGTGTACCTGCACGGAACACGTTTTCCGAACCGAAAAGCTGCTCGGTGTATTTGTGGACTCTGCCCTGTACTTCGCCTGAGAAGTTAAGGTCAATATCGGGAGATTTGTCGCCGTAGAATCCGAGGAAGGTTTCAAACGGGATGTCATGACCGTCACCGGTCAGCTTTGTTCCGCATTTTGGACAATCCTTATCGGGTAAATCAAATCCCGAACCAACCGAGCCGTCAGTTATGAACTCTGAATATTTACACTTAGTACAATAATAATGCGGCGGAAGCGGATTAACCTCGGAGATACCCGACATCGACGCAACAAACGATGAACCGACCGAGCCTCGTGAACCGACAAGATAACCTTGCTCCTCACTGTACTGCACAAGCTTCTGCGCAATCATATAAAGCACGGCGAAACCGTTTTCAATAATGGATTTAAGCTCTTTTTCGAGTCTCGCGGAAACAATCTCGGGTACGGGATCACCGTAAAGCATCTTTGCTCTGTCCCAGCAACGCTGCTGTAATTCTTCCTCTGCACCCTCGAGATTCGGCGTATACGTTCCCTTGGGAATCGGGCGCACATCCTCGATCATATCGGCGATAAGGTTTGTGTTTGTTATAACGACCTCGCGTGCCGCTTCGTCCCCGAGATATGCAAATTCTTCGAGCATTTCATCTGTGGTTCGGAAATAAATACCCGTGTCGCGGTCAGCATCGGCAAATTTCTGTCCGGCAAGAAGTATCTTTCTTGTGATCTCATCGTTCTTTTCGATAAAATGAGCGTCACAGGTTGCACAAACGGGCTTGCCGAGCTTTTTGCCGAGGGCATATATACGCTTGTTTATGTTTATTAAATCTTCTTCACTCTTAACGTCGCCCTTGTCGAGCATGAAACGGTTATTGCAAAGAGGCTGAATTTCAAGATAATCGTAAAAATTCGCGATATCCTCAATCTCTTTTTCGGATTTGTTCATGAGTATCGCCTGATAAAGCTCTCCGGCTTCGCAGGCAGAACCGATTATAAGTCCCTCTCTGTGTGCCTCAATAAGCGTTTTCGGTGTACGTGGATTACGTCGGTAATAGCTTAAATAGCTTTCCGAAATGATTCGGTAAAGGTTTTTAAGACCAACGCTGTTTTTAACAAGTAAAATCTGATGATACGGGCGCAGCTTCAATGGGTCTGAACGCTCACTCATAAGCTGCTGCATCTCACGAAGATTGGAAGCGCCCTCCTCACGAAGCTTTCTAAACAGACAAACGAGTATCTTCGCAAGCACCTCGGCATCATCACAGGCGCGGTGATGATTAAATTCTCCAAGGTTAAAATAATTTGCAAGTACATCAAGCTTATGCTTTTTGAGATCGGGGTTTACATAGCGCGACATCGCGACGGTATCCATATAGGGATTTGTAAACTCGATACGGAAATCCTCCGCAACCTTACGAATAAACGAAACGTCAAACGAAGCGTTGTGAGCAACAAGTATGCGCTTGCCTGCAAACTCAAGAAATGCACGCACTGCCGTCTCATTGTCGGGTGCATCGGCAACCATTTCGTCTGTTATCCCCGTGAGCTCGGTTATGTTTTCGGGAATGTGCTCACCGGGATTTGAGAAGATATTGAATCTGTCAACAACCTCATTACCCTTTATAAGCACTGCACCGATCTCGGTTATGTGACAGCTTTGGGAAGAAAGACCTGTTGTTTCAATATCAAAAACACAGTATTCACCGTCAAAATCTGTTGACATATATTCTTCAAGCGAATCGCCGAAAAGCACACGTGCAGTGTCGTCAACGAAATAGTTTTCAATACCGTAAATCACCTTCATGCCAAGCTTTTCAGCCGCCATCATCGCGAGCGGATACGCCTGTACATTTCCGTGGTCGGTTATGGCAACAGCCTTGTGCCCCCAGCTGTGTGCAAGCTTAACAAGCTCTCCCGGCTCGATTATAGCGTCCATCTGCGACATCTGCGTGTGACAGTGAAGCTCGACGCGCTTTTCCTCTGCGGTATCAGTGCGGTATTTCTGTGATATCTTCGCAACAGCAGTCGGGACGAGTATTGCCTCGTTATCGAATGTATCAATTTTTGCGTAGCCTTTGATCGCAATTGTCATGCCGTCCTTTATGTTCGCAAGATACGGCTCAAGTGCTTCCTTGGGCTGCGCCATTTTGATGCTGATTGACGAATCCTTATCTGTAATTGCAAAGGTTAAAATAAGACGGTCGCCCTTGCGCGTTTCTTTGGTTTCAAAGCCAAATGTTTCGCCAAGAATGACAATATTCTTCATCGGTCCCGTAATGTTTCGTATCGGAACGGGATCTATAATCTCAAACAGATCGCCGATTATGTACTCGGGTGAGGAAATATCAAAAATTTTACCGCCGATATGTAAAATATCACCCTCGGCTTTATAGGAAACTTCCCCTGTGTGGAGCGTTGAAATATGCTCGAAATCCTTGAATTTGTCCTCCTCGGGTGCAGGCGTATCGACAGCTCTGCGTGACGCTTCATTCTCTGCCATCTGATATTGCGTTCTGGCGATACGCTCCATCTCGGCAATCTGCTCGGTTATCATCGGCATGGATTCAACGTAACCATCTTCCTTTGAAAGCTCAACCTCGAAGCGAAGACCGAATTCACCGAATATTATATTTGAAATTATCTCGTTTGTCCCGGCGCAGTAAAGAAGCTCGATACCGCCGTTGTTAAACGAAACCTTGATGTTTATTTTATTATCGCTTATCGAAAAATCGTACTCGTTAAAAAATCCGCGCGAAACCGCACCGATACGGTTAAGCTCCATCATAACCTCGGGTAAATATGACGGACTCCATAATTCTTTCGGATACTTCGGCAGAATACGCACAACCGAAAGCTGATATGCCTCACGGATGTTGTCTTCAAGCGCATAAAGCCTGTCCTTTTCAATAAGCTCTGAAAATTCGGCAGTAACCTCAACAACACGCTGTTCTCTGTCAAAGCGCGAAGAAACCTCCGACGCAAGATCGAGGATTTTTCTCTCCGCGTCGGACTGTGTATATTTAGCAAATATTTTGTCGAATTTATTCATATAATTTCACCTATCCAAGGTAGGATATATTTTTTTACATCTTGTTTATCTCACAGGAAAGCACATCAAGAATCTCATCCTCGCTGTATTTTCCGATAATTTCGCCTTTCTTGAAAAGAAGTGCCTCACCGATACCGCCGGCACAACCGATGTCAGCCTCTCTCGCCTCACCGGGGCCGTTTACCGCACAACCCATTATCGCCACCTTTATGCGGCGTGACGGATGAAGCTTCGGTATACATTCTTCTTCAAAGCGCGTTACAAGGTCGATAAGCGATATCTTTGTGCGTCCGCAGGTCGGACAGGAAACAAGATCAATAAGACCGCCTCCGAGTCCGAGAGCACCAAGCAGTGCCTTTCCCTCCTTAACCTCAAGTAAGGGATCGGCAGTCAGCGAAACACGTATGGTGTCACCGATCCCGTCGCAAAGGAGTGAGCCGATTCCAACAGCGGACTTTATCGTACCGATATGAGCCGAGCCTGCCTCGGTAACGCCGATATGAAGCGGATAATCACAGCGCTCATGAAGAAGTCTGTTCGCACCGATCATAGTTCTGACATCGGAGGATTTTATTGATATAACAATATCCTCAAAATTAAGGTCTTCAAGTATACGGACGTGCTCCATCGCGCTTTCGGCTAAAGCTTCGGCAGTGGGCGCACCGTATTTCTCAAGTATTTCTTTTTTAAGTGAACCGCCGTTAACGCCGATTCGAATCGGTATACCACCGTCACGGCAAGCGGCAACAACCTCGGCAACCCGTTCGCGTGAACCGATATTACCGGGATTTATGCGTATCTTGTCAACGCCTGCCGCACAGCAGGCAAGTGCAATTTTATAATCGAAATGAATATCCGCAACAATCGGCAGAGTTATATCCGATTTTTTAAGACGGCGTACACTTTCAACAGCATCAATATCCGGCACAGCAAGACGCACAATATCACAGCCTGCATCGGCAAGAGCCTTTGTCTGTGCATACACTGCATCATAATTATGTGAGCTAACGGAAAGCATCGACTGCACGCTTATCGGTGAGCCGCCTCCGATTTTAATATTTCCAACCTTTACAACTCTTGTAGTTTTCATAAATTTATCCTTACAGCCTATCCAAAAAGCTTTATAATATCCTTAAATGTGATAACAACCATCAAAAGCATAAGCAGTACAATACCTGCAAAATGAACATATCCCTCAATGTCGGGACTAACCGGTTTGCGTCTTACAAGCTCAACGATCTGGAAAAGGAAGCGTCCTCCGTCGAGTGCCGGAAGCGGAAGAAGATTGAATACGCCGAGATTCATCGCAATCATGACAGTGAGATTGAGGAAACTAAGAACACCCATACTTGCCGCACTGCTGACAGCTTCTGCAACGCCGACAGGGCCTGAAACAGCGTCAATTCCGTAACGTCCGGTTATAAGATCAATAAGCGATTCCCAAACCATTTTAACATTGGAAATCGAGCTGAAGAAGGTATGCTTTAAAACCGTGCCGACATTTTTGTCCTCAAATTCCACCTTGAAATCGGGACGTCCGAAAGCCGTTCCCTCGTATTCAACAGTCGGGAATGTTACATCTTTAAGCGTTATAAGCTTGCCGTCACGTCTGACCACAATATCAATCGGCTTAATGGCACTGTGCATAATCTCATACGATAAGTCATCCGCAACATGAACACGTGTGCCGTCAACCTTAATTATCTCGTCGCCAACCATGAGTCCCGATTCGTCACTTGTCGCATAGTCGCGGAAAAATTCGACAGTTGTTCCGCCGAGATTTGGTGTCGCGGTAACGATAATCGCCATGATGACAAAGCCGGTCAAAATATTCATAAGCGAACCGGCAACGGTTATAATCATTCTCTGCCAAACGGGCTTGCGGTGAAAAGCGTTCTCATCCTGACTGAAACCGTCCTCACCTGCCATGGAAACAAATCCACCGATTGGGAAAAGACGAACCGAATATACGATATCTGTTTTCTTCGATTTTTTCGAGAAGATCTTCGGACCCATGCCAATCGCAAACTCGTTAACGGTAACGCCGAATTTACGTGCGGCAATAAAGTGACCGAGCTCGTGAAGAAGCGCAAGCACACTTATCATGAGTATTGTCAGGAGAATATGCCAAATGTTCATTTATAACCTCTCAATTTAAATTATAACAATTTTGGGAAATGCCGAGAAGTCAGAGTTTATTTATAATTTCTGCCGCAATCTGCTTTGCCTCACGCGCAGTGTTTGAAATGTCATCGAGCGACGATGATTTAATGTTTTTGATGCGCTCAAGCGTTTCGCTGACAACTGTATAAATCGAAGTGAAACCGATCTTCTTATTCAAAAAGGCTTCAACTGCCGCTTCATCTGCCGCAACAAGTGCCGCAGGTATAACTCCGCCAAGTGAAATAGACTCGCGTGCCAGACGCAAAAGCGGAAAATTATCGTAATCGGGCTTATAGAATGTAAGCTTGCCGAGCTTTGTAAGATCAAGTCTACCCATAATACCGGGAACACGCGCGGGGTATGTCATTGCATACTGTGCGCAAAGACGCATATCAGGCAGCGATAACTGCGCTAAAATGGCATTATCATTATATTCCACCATCGAATGTATTATACTTTCACGGTGCACGACAACCTCAACCTGCTCCGGCTTGACGCCGAAAAGATGTACCGCTTCGATAATCTCAAAGCCCTTGTTCATGAGAGTTGCCGAGTCAATCGTAATCTTCGCGCCCATTTTCCAGGTTGGATGTGCAAGCGCTCTCTCCGGCGTTATCTCGGACATTTCTTCCTTCGACATACCAAAAAACGGCCCACCGGATGCCGTGAGCAAAATTTTATTAATATCGTTACCGCGTCGTCCCTCAAGGCACTGAAAAATCGCCGAGTGCTCGCTGTCAACAGGAATGATACAGCTGCCGGTTTCGCGTGCTTTATTCATAACCTTTTCGCCTGCCATAACAATGCTTTCCTTGTTTGCAAGCGCAAGTGTTTTTCCGGCTTCGAGCGCAGCCATAGTCGGCTCAAGACCATCGCTTCCGCCAACAGAATTGAAAATCATGTCAGCATCAGAGTAAGCCGCAACAGAAAGGAGAGCCTCATGACCGCCTTCAACGCGAATATCCGTGTCAGCAAGCAGAGTCTTAAGTTCGCGCGCTGCAGCTTCGTCCTCCATTACGCAAAGCAGCGGCTTTAATTGCCGCGCCTGCATTTCCATTTTTTTATAGTCACGTCCTGCGGCAAGAACAACGGCATTAACGCCGAGATCCTGCGCCACATCAACAGTCTGCTGTCCCACAGAGCCGGTGGAACCGAGAATCACTATTTTCTTATCAATCATTATTTCCACCAATTCATGCAAATAATTTAAAAATATCGGGATGCGAGCATATCATCAATAAGAACGGTGCAATCGCAATAATCGAGTCAAAACGGTCCATAACACCGCCATGTCCCGGGAAGAGCTTGCCGTAATCCTTGATGCCGTACTGCCTTTTAATAAGCGAAGCAATCAGATCGCCGAATATCGAAACGATCGCAACAACGCATCCTGTTACGGCGAGAGATATATAGCGTGGATCAAGCTCGGTTACAGCGCCAACAATCGCGCCGAATGCAACAAAGGAAATTCCACCGAAAACAACACCGCCAATCGCGCCCTCAACCGTCTTTTTGGGGCTGACATCGGGTATAAGCTTGTGCTTTCCGAAAGCACGTCCGCAGAAGTATCCTGCTCCGTCGGGTATCCATGCGCCGATAAAAATGAGCATGAAGAGATAAAAGCCAAAATTGTTATCGTTATAATTCATATCGCGAAGCATAACCATGCTCGAGAAACCGACGGTTATATACATTGCAGTTGCCGCAGTAAGCGTCATGTCGCCGATTGACTTGGTTCCCTTCGAAACAACCGCGAGCGACATCAGATAAAACATATATATGAATGTCACAACGCCGAATACAGCGAGAAAATACGAGTCTCTCTCCGAAAATCCCACAACATAGCGCACCGAAAACGGTACAGTCGCCGCATAAAGGATAGACGGTATTGCAACCTCGAGCTTCTTTCTCTGCCTGATACAGCCGAGCATCTCATATTCTCCGACGGCAGAAGCAAGCGCCAACACAATCGGCAATACAATCGTGTTGGAATATAACAGTACAACCACAACAAGCGGTATTCCTATAATAGCTGTAAGTATTCGCAGTTTCATAAAAAATCCCCTTTATGCTCTAATGATTAAACAACCCCACCGAAGCGGCGTACACGGTGATAATATGCATCAACCGCCGCATCGACGTCAGCTTCGCCAAAATCGGGCCATAAGGTGTCAGAAAAATAAAACTCAGAGTAAACCGATTGCCAGGTTAAAAAGTTTGAAAGGCGCATCTCACCCGCTGAACGCACGATAAGATCGGGATCATCCTGTCCTTTTGTATAGAGCTCACTTTCAATAAGCTCCTCGGAAAATTCAGTAACGCCTCTTGCCGCGAGACGGTTCACGGCATTGACAATTTCCGCACGTCCACCGTAATTCACAGCAACATTCAAGCGATATTTGTTTCCTGCCGAATCGCGCTCAAGTCTCTCCATAAGGGCGCGTGTATTCTCCGGAAAAGGCGACTTATCGCCGAGGAAAGTGACCTTTGTGTTCTTTTCGGTCATTTCCTTTATACCTTGCTTAAGATAAGAGGCAAACAGCTTCATTATAGCGTTTACTTCCTTCTCGGGACGACTCCAATTTTCGGTTGAAAAAGCATAAATCGTAACCGCATCAATACCGCCTCGAAAACAGTACTCAGAAACACGTCTGAAGGTTTTTGCGCCCTCTGTGTGTCCCGCCTCACGCGGAAGATTACGCTTATTTGCCCATCTGCCGTTGCCGTCCATTATAAACGCAATATGCGAGAGCTTTTTCTTGCCGCTCTCAAGATCATGAGAAAACATTTTAAACTCCGATCATTTTTATATTAAAAGAGTGCCGCGTATATACGGCACCCCCGAGCGGTGCTTATATTTCCATAAGCTCCTTATTTTTACGTGCTGTGATCTCGTCGATGCTTGCAATGTACTTATCGGTGAGATCCTGAACGGACTTATCCGAAGCCTTGAGCTCATCCTCTGTCATCTCGCCGTCCTTCTTCATCTTCTTTGCAGCATCGTTTGCATCGCGGCGGATGTTTCGAATGGCAACCTTTGCGTCGTCACCCATCTTTGCAACCTTCTTTGTGAGCTCCTTACGACGCTCCTCTGTAAGCTGAGGGAAAGAGATACGGAGCATCTTACCGTCGTTTACGGGTGTGATACCGAGATCGGAAGCGAGGATCGCTTTTTCCATATTCTTAAGTGTGGTCGCATCCCAGGGAGTGATAACGATGGTTCTCGCATCGGTAACCTTAACCTCTGCCATCTGATTGAGCTTTGTGGGTGCACCGTAGTAATCAACGTCGATCTTATCGAGAAGACCGGGATTTGCTCTGCCTGCTCTGATATCGGCGAGCTGTGCCTCATAGGAGGCAATGGATTTCTTCATTTTTTCTTCAAAAGCTGTGCAATCGAGTTTCATAGTATTTATCCTTTCTGCAAGTTAATTTTTATTATTCATCTATTACAATAGTACCCTCAACATCACCGATTATAGCATTGTAAATGTTTTCGGGTTCTTTGAGTTCAAAAACAAACGTCTTGATGTGGTTTTCGTTACCGAAGGAAGCCGCAGTGGAATCCATTGCCTTAAGATCCTTGGCGAGAATCTCTTTATACGAAACTTCCTTATAGCGTGTGGCATCGGGATCCTTCTTCGGGTCGGCTGTGTAAATACCGTCGATGTTCTTACCCATCAGAATAACATCGGCACCGATTTCAGCCGCACGTACAGCCGCTGCAGTGTCGGTTGAAATAAACGGAATGCCAAGTCCGCCGCCAAGAATAACGACTCTGCCCTTTTCAAGATGCGAAACCGCACGGTTGCGGATATAAGGCTCGGCATACTGCTTCATTTCAACAGCCGTGAGCACGCGTGTGTCAATACCGTTCTGCTCGAAGAAATCCTGCAGACCGAGAGCATTGATGGTCGTCGCAAGCATACCCATATGGTCGGCACGTGTTCTGTCCATGTTAGTTCCCTGACGACCGCGCCAGATATTCCCTGCGCCGACGATTATGCAGATCTGCGTTCCGATCTCGGTACATTTTTTAACGACCTTTGCAACTCTGTCGAGCATATCGTAATCGAGAATCGGATATTCACCCTTTGCGGCAAGCTCACGGCGTTTTGTCTCGTTCGGAGCAAGAGCTTCGCCCGAAAGCTTAAGTAAGACACGTTTGAATTTAGGTGTGGCAGTTTCACTCATTTTACAGTTACCGTCCTTATTATTAAATAGAGTCATAAACACCCTTATATATATTGTAACCGATTTTGCGCGATTTGTAAAGAGTTATCGCGAAATTTTTACTTGACTTCCAAATATTTTTCACTAATTTGATGCCGTTAACAATAGCGTCACAAAAACAAATAAATAATTACATAAAAAACCCTGCCATAAATCGATTACGGTCTATGACAGGATCTTTCAAATTCGGTTAATTACTGACCGGAAGTGAGCTTTGCAACCTCTTCTGCGAGATTGTCCTCTCTCTTCTGGAGGCCTTCGCCCTTTTCGTACTTAACAAAGCTTACAATCTTGATGCCCTTATTTACGGAAGCGATATACTTCGCAACAGACATGGAGTCATCCTTAACGTAAGCCTGCTCTGCAAGGCAGTAGTTCTCATAGAACTTACCAAGCTTACCCATGATGATGCCTTCCTTAACCTTATCGGGCTTTGCAGCCATGTTAGGATCGTTAGCCATCTGGTTGAGAAGAACTTCCTTCTCCTCGTCAAGTGCAGACTGGGGAACGTCAGACTTATTAGCGTAAGTTGCGTTCATAGCTGCTGCCTGGAGAGCAACATTGTGTGCGCACTCAACGAATGCAGCATCGTCAGCTGCAACGCCGTCAAGCTCAAACTTAACGATAACACCGGTGGAACCGCCGCCGTGTACATAGGTGGAAACAGCGCCGTCAACGATTACGAAACGACGGATGGTGAGCTTCTCACCGATGATGAAGATCTGCTCCTTGAGAGCTGCGTCAACAGTCTGACCGCCGAGATCGCAATTCATAAGAGCATCAACGTCAGCAGGCTTGTTAGCGATGATGGTTTCGAGAAGCTGATCAACGAATGCCTGGAACTTTTCGTTCTTAGCAACGAAGTCAGACTCGGAGTTAACCTCGATCATTGCTGCGAGGTCGCCCTTCTGCATGATCTTAACAACGCCTTCAGCTGCGATTCTGTCAGCCTTCTTTGCAGCAACTGCGAGA
The DNA here is from genome assembly GCA_964430755.1 of uncultured Lachnospiraceae bacterium. Classification (GTDB taxonomy): domain Bacteria; phylum Bacillota; class Clostridia; order Oscillospirales; family CAG-272; genus Flemingiibacterium. Next base: position 21,626 of record CAYSFT010000034.1, read on the forward strand.
CCGCGTTCACGAAGAACCTTTATAGCCTCGTCAATGTTACCTTCAGCCTCTACGAGTGCCTTCTTGCACTCCATCATGCCGCATCCGGTCTTAGCGCGAAGAGCGGCAACGTCTTTTGCGGAAATGTTAGCCATTTTTATTCTCCTTTAATTTGTAAGAATTATTCAGCGTCTGATGCCTCATCTGCTGCCTCTGCCTCTGCAGCTGCATCGGTGAGCTGTTCGCCCTGCTTGCCCTCGAGGATAGCGTCAGCGAGAACGGACGAGATAAGCTTGATAGCGCGGATAGCGTCATCGTTACCGGGGATGATGTAATCAGCA
>CAYSFT010000035.1:0-21245 GCA_964430755.1 uncultured Lachnospiraceae bacterium
AGTTGCGCTCGATTCGCGCTCAACTCCGCCTGACGGCTCCGGATTCGCTTTGTTAACTGTGACCGTTTGTCCTGCCAGCTTCGCCGGCATCCGTAGCTTCATTGCTTCTGTGGCGCAGGGGCGCTCGACTCGCGCTCAACTCCGCCTGACGGCTCCGGATTCGCTTTGTTGGCTGTGGTCGCTCGTCCGCCGCCATCTGCGTCGGCGGCTCTGCGGCTTCATTGGTTGTTTTGCGGCAGTAAAAAACCGAGCGTCACTAAAACGCCCGGTTTGGGATTATTTATTTTTGCCGAAATTATTTTCGAAATCCGTGCTGTCGTCATCGGCTTCGTCGGTGGACGGGACGTATTCGTGCAGAGTTACGTCAACGTCGATATATTTTCCGTCGCGCACGACCTTGATTGTGATCGTATCGCCAACCTCACATCCGACCAGCGCGGCCTTGATATCTGAGCTGTATGTGACCTCCTGTCCGTCAATCGCAACGATACGGTCGCCTGCCTTGAGGTCATCGGTGAACTGTGAGCTTGTTATATAAACTCCGAGCGAGTTTACGCGGTAATACATAGCGTCGTATGTGTTTGTAACGTCAACGATGCCGATACCGATCATAACTCTGCCGCGGACGTAACCGTAGTTGACAAGTTCGTCGGAAACCTTTTTCGCCGTGTTTATCGGAATCGCAAAGCCGATACCCTCAACGGAAACTCCTGAGGATGATGTGGTCGATTTTGCGTTTACGATGCCGATAAGCTCACCGTACATATTAAAGAGTCCTCCGCCGGAGTTGCCCGGGTTGACCTCCGCATTTGTCTGGATAAGCGTCATGGTTGTTCCGTCAATGTCAACCTCACGCGAAAGTGCGCTGATGATGCCGTTTGTTATCGTTCCGCCGAGGTTGCCGAGCGGATTTCCGACTGCAACGACCTCTTCGCCGACGTCAAGTGAGTCGCTGTCGCCGAGCAGTGCAAACGGCAGGTTGTCGGCGTCGATTTTGATGACGGCGATGTCTGATTCGGAGTCCGTACCGAGGACTTTTGCTGTGTAATCTGTACCGTCGGTCGTTCTGACAGTGATCGTGTTTGCGCCGCTGACAACGTGATTGTTTGTTATAATGAGACCGTCCGCGCTGATGATAACGCCGCTGCCGGCACCCGAGGTGACATAGTTACCGCCCCAGAAGAAGGAATCGGTGACGATGGATTCGGTTGTGATCTCAACGACACTCGGAGCAACGGCATCGGCAACCTGCTTATATGTGCCGGGCTCTTTGTTTTCGTTCGGTGTTGACTGAAAAACAATCGAAGGAGCTGCGCCGCCGTTGTTAAGTGTGGGTGTTCCGTTTGATGCACCACCGTTATTTTCCAAAACTCTGTTTGCAAGGTAGGTTCCGCCAAAAGCCGCGCCGCATGAAGCCAAGGCGCAAACAAGAACAAGAATCAGTGCCGCCGGGATATTCATACGCGAGGCTGATTTCTTCTTTGTTTTTTTCTTTTCGGCCGGAGCAAAAAGATCGGGTTCTTCTCTCGGAATATAGGTGTAATTCTGCATTGGCGGCTGAATCGGAGGATTCGGATTCTGAGGAATGTAATCACGGGAATCATAATCCTGAGAGGCGTAATTTGGATCGTTATATCCCGGAGCATTGTAATTCGGTGTGTTATATCCGGGTGTGCCGTAATTTGGAGTATTATTGCTCGGTGCGTTGTTATTCTGATTGTTTAAATTATTGAAATCATGGTTATAATCCATATTTTATTCCTCCTTGAAAAGGTGTCCTTTGCGGATGGGTTTCACTTTACAAGCTTATTATAAAAAACGAATGTGACGGTTATATGACGGTGGACGGAAATATTGTTGAAAAATTTTTGCGTCATAATTCATTTTACGGATTTTGCTGTGACATTATGTATACATCAATTTTACAAAATAAAATAAAGGAGCCTGATTGAAAGCCCCTTTACTTATGTTTGTTAGCGGCTGTATCTGACGCCGCCGGGAATATCGGTAAGCTCAACTCCGCGCGCTTTCAGATCGTCACGGATACGGTCAGCCTCGGCAAAGTTCTTCGCCTTTTTCGCATCCTGACGTGCACGGATGAGCGTTTCAATCTCCTCGTCAGCTTCGCCCGAATCGCAGATTATCGTAAACTCGCCTGCTTTTGGTGCTGCTGCGAGTTCTTTACGCTTTGCGGCCGCTTTTTCGATGAGGTCAAGCCCGAGCACACGGTCAAAATCGGCTAAAAGCGCAAGCTTGGTTGTATCGTTTGTGCTGTATTTTAAAACATCATAAACTGCCGTCACGGCAAGTGCTGTGTTGAGATCGTTTCCGATTGCATCGAGGAAGTTCGCTTTGAGCGCATCGAAGGCGGCAGTGTCAATTGCATCTTCTCCGGGCTTCAGCGCGGCGATCTTACCGATCATTTTATTATATGTCACAACCGCATTATCAAGGTTCTCCCATGAGAAAACGAGGTTCTTGCGGTAATGGGACTGCAGGCAGAAAAGTCTGTAAACAAGCGGATCATAGCCTTTCTCCTCAAGCAGGGAGACGGTCAGAAACTCGCCTTTCGATTTGGACATCTTACCCGAATTTGTGTTAAGGTGATGTACGTGCATCCAATAGTTGCACCACTTGTGACCGAGATAAGCTTCGGACTGTGCAATTTCGTTTGTGTGATGCGGAAAAGCATTATCAATACCGCCGCAGTGGATGTCGAGATCCTCACCGAGGTGCTTCATCGAGATACCCGAGCATTCGATATGCCAGCCCGGATAACCGACTCCCCACGGTGAATCCCATTTGAGAGCCTGATCCTCAAATTTCGATTTTGTAAACCACAGAACGAAGTCGTTTTTGTTGCGCTTATTCTGATCCTCCTCAACGCCCTCGCGTACACCGACCTCAAGGTCGTCCTCGGAGAAATCGTTGAAGATATAATACTGTTTCAGTTTTGAAACGTCAAAATAAATGTTGCCGCCTGCTGAGTAAGCGTAACCTTTTTCGATAAGGGTTTCGATTATATGGATGTAATCGTCGATACAGTTCGTCGCCGGCTCAACCACGTCGGGACGCTTGATATTGAGCTTACGGCAATCCTCGAAGAATGCGTCGGTGTAAAACTGTGCGATCTCCATGACCGATTTGTTTTCACGCTTCGCGCCCTTGAGCATTTTATCTTCGCCCGTGTCGGCATCGGATGCTAAATGTCCGACGTCCGTGATGTTCATAACGCGCTTGACGTTATAGCCCGAATAGCGCAGTGACTTTTCGAGGATATCCTCCATAATATAGGAGCGCAGGTTGCCGATGTGTGCGAAATGGTACACGGTCGGTCCGCAGGTGTACATTTTTACAAGCGAGGGATCGTTTGGCACAAAGTCCTCGCGTGTTCTTGTTGCTGTGTTGTAGAGTTTCATTTTGGTCTCCTTTTTGTTGATGGATTCTATGTCCGCGGTATTTACCCTCATCAGTCTCGCAAGCTCGACAGCTTCCCCCAAGGGAAGCCTTCAGGTGAGAATTATGCCGGGGGTGGTGCTAAAATCTACTCTAAAGCCTTCACTCCGGTGACGGATGAGGGCTTGGCTCAGATAATCGGAGCACTAAATAATCACTTCGTATTTTTCTTTTCAGCGAGCTGTTTTTCGAGCTGTTCGATACGTATTGTCAGCTTGCAGAGCTCCTGTGCAACAGGGTCGGGCAGATGCACCTGGTCGAGATCGCACGGTGACACCTTTGTGCCTGCACGCTTAACGACACGTGCCGGAATACCGACAGCGGTACTGTTTTCCGGAATTTCGTCGAGAACAACGGCATTTGCTGCGATTTTTGAATTACTGCCAACCTTGAACGGGCCGAGTACCTTTGCGCCCGAGCCGACCATTACGTTATCGCCGAGCGTTGGGTGACGTTTACCGACGTGCTTGCCTGTACCGCCGAGGGTTACGCCCTGATAGATGGTGCAGTTATCGCCGATTTCCGCAGTTTCACCGATGACAACAGCACTTCCGTGGTCGATAAAGAGTCCCTTGCCGATCTTTGCGCCGGGATGGATCTCGATACCCGTTAAGAAACGTGCGCCCTGCGAAACCATACGTGCCGCAAAATGCTTATTGTGTTTATAAAGCTTATGCGACAGACGGTATGCGAGCACCGCGTGGAATCCCGAATAGAGTAATGCCACCTCGAGGTCACTTGTCGCGGCAGGGTCTCGTTCACGAATGACACGGATATCGTTTTTTATTTCGTTTTTTGCTTTTTTGAAGCTTTTTATCATAGAATCAATGTCAAAGTTCATTTTATGAAACTCCTTTCATATAATAAAATCAAAAAAGCCCTACAACCCACATTAAGGTTGTAAAGGCGACTTGCGCGGTTCCACTTTACATTGTACTCTCTCGGATACGTATAATATCCTGCTTCTGTAACGTGAAGCAAACGGGAACGGCTACTTGATTTCACCGAACCGGCTCACGGACGCACTTTATGCCGATGGCTCCGGTACGCGCTCACACCACGTGACAACCACGGCGCGTTTCTCTGTAACCGACTCCAAAAGGCTTCTTTCCGTTCACAGCCTTTGCCTGTATGTTACCATTATATACTATAAATTCGGATTTGTAAACACCTTTTTGAAAAAAAGTTGAAATTTTTTTTGTGGAGAGGGGAATTGTAGTTTAGTGTTACTTAAGGCTCTCCCTCTGGGAGACAGCTGCAGCCGACAAGCGGCACTGAGAGGGCTGCTGTCGAAAACATTTCACGCTCATTGTGAGCCCTCCCCGTCACGCCTTGCGGCGTGCCACCTCTCCCAAAGTGAGAGGCTTTATAGATGAATAAACCATAATCTAACACATAAATAAAAACTTTTCTTCCCGAAAGTGCGATTTGTACAGTATTACTATTGCATTTTTTTGAATTATGGTGTAACATATAATTAGCGCACTATATTCTAAATCTATTTTTGTTTAAGGAGAACACATCATGAAAAGAATTTTTGCACTTGTACTCGCAGCTCTCATGGCTGTGACACTTCTCGTTTCCTGCGGCGGCGACGCTTCTTCCAAGGCAAAGGTTATCGACATTGCCCTTTCTGAAGAATCTTACGCTTTCGCTGTATCCAAGGAAGACGAAGAGCTTCTCGGCAAGGTTAACGAATACCTCGCACAGATCAAGAACGACGGCACTTTCGACGCTATCTGCGACAAGTACTTCGGCGAAGGCGAGCCCACCAAGGTTGCTTCCGCGGCTCTTGACGCTGCAAAGGATCAGCTCGTTGTTGCAACCAGCACCGGCTTTGAGCCCTTTGAAATGGTTGACGACAAGGGTATGTTCTACGGTATCGACCTTGAAATCGCAGCAGGTCTCGCTGAGTTCCTCGGCAAAGAGCTTGTTATCCAGGATATGAAGTTTGAGTCTGTTGTTACCTCTGTTCAGAACGAGCAGTGCGACATCGCTATGGCAGGCCTCACCATCACTCCCGCAAGAGAAGAGGTTGTAACCTTCAGCGATTCTTATTACAATGCAGCTCAGGTGCTTATCGTTCCCGAGGACTGCGCTGACTTTGACGAATGCAAGACTGCTGACGATGTAGTTGCTATCCTTGATGCACTCACCGCTGAAAACAAGATCGGCTGCCAGGCAGGTACAACCGGTGAAACTTATATCCTCGGCGACCTCGACAAGGGTGACGAGGGTTACGGCTTCAAGGGCGTTCCCGCTGAAAAGATGGCATACGATTACGCAGCTCTCGCAGTTACCGCAATGCTCAACGGTGAAATTGATTACGTTATCCTTGATAACGCGCCTGCAAACGCAATTGTAAAGTCTATAAACGGAAACTGATTCAGTTAATTTAAGCTAATGATCGGAGTCGGAACGTCCCTTTTGGCGACCGGCTCCAAACTTTTAAGATAGGAGGCCCCAATGGCAGACATTGCAGTAAGGTGGTCAAAATTCTGGCAGTCGTTTTGGGTGAACGAGGGTTATGTCCGCGTTTTTTCAGAGGGACTTAAAAATACGCTGATCATCGCCGTCGTCGGTCTTATTATCGGTATTGTTATCGGTACACTGATCGCCGCGGTCAAGGTGATGCCCAAATATAAGCTTTTGCCGCGTATACTTGACAAAATTTTTGCTGTCTACGTCGGCTTTTTCAGAGGAACACCGATAGTTGTTCAGCTTCTTTTGGCATATTTCGTTATTTTTCCGATGATTGGAATCAATATTGGTTCAATAAACACCTGCGTGCTCGTTTTCGGACTTAACAGCGGCGCTTACATATCCGAAATGATGCGCGCCGGAATACAGTCTGTCGATCCGGGACAAATGGAAGCCGGACGTGCGCTCGGAATGAGCTATGCTGTCACGATGATGAAAATTATCGTTCCTCAGGCGGTGAAAAATATACTTCCCACGCTCGGAAATGAGTTCATCGCGCTTATCAAGGAAACCTCAGTTGCAAGCTTTGTTGCGGTTGTGGACCTTTATAAAGTATTCACCGAAATCGGTACAAGTAACTATGAGTACCTCATCCCGTATCTTTTTATGGCGATTATCTATATCGTGCTTGTAATGCTGATAACGCTCGGAATCAAGATTATGGAAAGGAGGCTGCAGAAGAGTGATAGACGTAGTTGATTTAAAGAAAAGCTTCGGTAAGCTCGAGGTGCTCAAGGGCGTAAACGTCAAGATCGAAAAAGGTGACATCGTGTGTGTCATCGGTCCTTCGGGAAGCGGAAAAAGTACGTTTCTGCGTTGCCTTAACTGTATGGAGGATCCCACGGGCGGTAAGATCATTTTCCATGGCGTAAATATCGCCGATATGCGAGTTGACATCAATCTTCACCGCCGTAAGATCGGAATGGTTTTCCAGCAGTTCAACCTTTTCAATAATAAAACAGTTATAGAAAATATCATGCTTGCGCCGGTTCACGTTGGAGTTTCCGACCTGCGAGGGGTGAAGCTGCATAATTTCTTCCTGCCGCTGACTAACCTGTTCCGCAAAAAGCAGAACAAAAAGTCACCGCTTGAAATAACCAAAAGCAAACTTCAGATAAAAGCGGAAGCACGTGAAAACGCACTGCGTCTGCTTGAGCGTATCGGACTTTCCGATAAGGCTGATGTTTATCCGTCAACTCTTTCCGGCGGACAGAAGCAGCGTGTCGCAATTGCGCGTGCACTTGCGATGAACCCGGACGTGATACTCTTTGACGAGCCGACATCCGCGCTTGACCCCGAAATGGTTGGAGAGGTGCTCGACCTCATGCGTGAGCTTGCCGATGATGGCATGACGATGGTTGTCGTCACTCACGAAATGGGATTTGCACGCGAGGTTGCATCGCGTATACTCTTTATGGATCAAGGCGTGATACTTGAAGAGGCAGATCCGAAAGCCTTTTTTGAAAATCCCAAGCATCAGCGCACGAAAGAGTTTTTATCAAAGGTATTATAAAAACAAACAATGAAGCTGTCTTGCAAAAGGACAGCTTTTTTGTGTGTCACAAAACTAACTTCAGCCGCGCAAGCGGCGTCACTGTCGCCAAAAGGAGCAACGAAGCCACGGATGCCGGCGGAGCTGGCAGGACGAGCGGTCATCGCTGACAAAGCGAATCCGGAGCCGTCAGGCGGAGTTGAGCGCAAACCGAGCGCAGGCAAAGGAAAGAGGGGGAGCCCGAGGGGGACGAAAACCTTCGCGCCAGCGTTGGTGTCCGTCCCCTTCGGATGATACGATGTTCGAAGCAGTGCGCTTCGGGGAATTGCTTTCTTTCGCCTTTGGGGCGCAAAAGTAACTTTTATCCTCGGAATATAAAGATAAATTAAATCTTTTTATTTTACGCTTCGAACTTCGCGTAACTCGAGGAGGATGGGACACCAGCTGGCGCAGTTTTCCCACCCTCCTCGGACTCCTCCCGTCTTCCTTGCCGAACTCGATTCGCGCTCAACTCCGCCTGACGGCTCCGGATTCGCTTTGTCAGCGGTGACCGCTCGTCCTGCCAGCTCCGCCGGCATCCGTGGCTTCATTGTTTCTTTAGCGCAGGTGCGCTCGATTCGCGCTCAACTCCGCCTGACGGCTCCGGATTCGCTTTGTTTGCTGTAACCGTTTCTCCGCCGCCAGCTTCGTCGGCGGCTCTGTGGCTTCTTTCCTTCTGCAGCGCAGCTACGCCGCTTTGCGGCTGAAGTTAGTTTTGTGATGAAAACATGATATATTTTCCCATATCCTCTTGAAAATAACGCGAAAATATGATATCATAATAATAATGATATTATATTCACGAGGAACTACATATGAAAAACTGTTTTTATCCCGCAGATATACTGCTTCCGAGCTTCTCGGCAGACGCCGAAAAAATGCACCGTTGGTCGTGCGTTGCCTGTGACCAGTATACGTCCGAGCCCGAGTATTGGAATGCCGTTGAAGCGATTGTCGGCGATGCACCGTCAACTCTGCGTATCACTCTGCCCGAGCTGTATCTTTCCGAGGCAGACAAACGTATACCGCAAATAAATAAAACCATGGTCGATTACGCCGCGAATGTGCTCGCCGAGCGTAAAGCTTCAATGATATACCTCGAGCGCACACAGAAGAACGGCAAAATTCGCCGCGGACTTGTCGGTGCACTCGACCTCGAATGTTACGATTACAACAAGGGTGCTGTTTCGCTTGTCCGTGCAACCGAGGGTACGGTGCTTGAACGTATACCGCCGCGTGTGAAAATCCGCGAGGGTGCGTCTGTTGAGCTTCCGCATATAATGATACTTATCGACGACCCGAAGAAGACCGTCATCGAGCCGCTTATTGACAAAGCTTCGGCTTACGAAACGGCATACGATTTCGACATGATGCAAAACAGCGGTCACGCACTCGGACGTTTCCTGCCGGCTGATGAAATCGCACGTGTTTCGACAGCTCTTGAAGCGCTCTGCCAGGATGCTTCGAAAACCCAGGGCACTGACGCTCCGCTTGTTTTTGCGGTTGGCGACGGAAACCACTCGCTTGCATCTGCAAAGGCGTTCTGGGAGCAGATAAAGCCGACACTTTCCGAGTCCGAGCGTGCCGTACATCCTGCACGTTATGCGCTTTGCGAGATCGTAAACATTCACGACACCGCGCTCGAATTTGAGCCGATTTACCGTGTACTGTTCGGAGTCGAGCCCGAGGCGTTCATGGAGGATTTCCGTGCATATGTAAAGTCGCTTCCCGAAAGTGACATTGACGCACAGACGTTCTCGTTCGTTGATGCCCGCGGATACGGTGAGATCACTGTCGATAATCCCACGTCGCTTCTGCCGGTTGGTACGCTGCAGGTGTTCATTGACGCATATTTGAAGTCACACGAGGGCGCTATGGTTGACTATATTCACGGTATCGAATCGACCAAGAAGCTGTCAAGCGGCAAAAACGCACTCGGCTTCATTTTCAAGGGCATGGAAAAATCAGAGCTTTTCCCGACGGTTGTGCGCGACGGTGCGCTTCCGAGAAAGACTTTTTCGATGGGTGAAGCTGATGACAAGCGCTTCTATCTTGAAGCGAGACGTATTGTTCTTTGATGTAAATTTTATGCAAAAACTATTGACAAACCGTGCTTTTTGAGCTATTATATAAATGAATAATATGAAAAGGAGATAATTATAATGAAAACTGTTGATATTAAGCTCTCCTCAATTGAGGATGTACGTAATTTTGTAAATATCGTGTCGAAGTACAGCATGGACATTGACCTTATGTCCGGCCGTTACGTTATTGACGCGAAGTCGATCATGGGTATTTTCTCGCTTGACCTGCTCAAGCCCATCAAGCTTACTGCACATTCCGAGGATACCGATGCGCTGTTTGAGGATCTCAAACCTTACATTATATAATATATAAGCCCTATCATGCAGCGGAGCGTAAAAGCTCCGTTGTTTTTTTGTTTAATCGGAAGAATTGAGGCGTGCTGCTTCGTAACTTTCCCTCATCCGTAAAGTTGCCTTCATCCGTAAGAAACACCTCATCCGTCTCGCTGCGCTCGCCACCTTCTCCCACCGGAGAAGGCACCCTCTCCGGCACTTCGTGCCACCTCTCCCAGAGTGAGAGGCTAAAAGCAGCTTTGAGCAGTGAACGCCAAAGATGTGATGAGAGAAACGGTTATCATTATGCGGTCGTTGGGATACCGAACGGAGGCGGAGGAGCCGGAGTGAGGCGGGCCCCGACTACCGAGAGAGCCAAGCAGTTTACGCATACGGCTGTGAAGCGGTAGCGTCATTAAAGTTTTTTGCCAGTATGCTTTTAGCATATCGCTTCGCGAATGCCTCAAAAAAGCCGCGTATCTCCTACACGCAAACGAATTTTCCCCTCACTTCCCTCATATACATGACCGAGGTGATTTATATGAAATTCAAGCGATTCCTTACATTATTATTAATGCTGACCTTTATAGTACCCGTCCGCGTGAGTGCCGCTGACTATAATGCGCGCTCATATATATTAATGGAAGCTTCCACGGGGCTTGTCATGCTCGAAGAGAATGCCGATGAAGCTCTGCCGCCTGCTTCGGTCACCAAGATCATGACACTGTTACTTGTCATGGAAGCGGTTGCCGAGGGACGTATCGGCTGGGATGACACAGTCACAACCTCCGAATATGCGGCGTCGATGGGCGGCTCACAGGTCTTTCTTGAACCCGGCGAGCAGATGAGCGTTTCCGAGATGGTGAAGTGTGTCGTTGTTTCAAGCGCGAATGATGCGGCGGTTGCACTTGCCGAAGCGGTGTCGGGCAGCGAGGAAGCTTTCGTTAAACGTATGAACGAGCGTGCCGCCGAGCTTGGTATGAAAAATACCGTCTTTTTCAACACAAACGGTCTCGATGACGACGCGGACGGTCACGTCACAAGCGCACGCGATATCGCTATAATGTCACGCGAGCTGATAACCAAGCATCCGCAGATACTCGAATATTCGTCCATTTGGATGGACACGATCCGCGGCGGTGCGTTCGGGCTTACCAACACAAACCGTCTCATTCGTTTCTATAACGGCGCGAACGGACTCAAAACCGGCTCGACCTCAAAAGCGAAGTTCTGTATATCCGCAACGGCGAAACGTGACGGTATGCAGCTGATCGCCGTTGTTATGGCTTCGCCGAGCCGCGATGACCGCAACGAAACCGCAAAAAAGCTGCTCGACTTCGGCTTTGCCAACTACGAGATCGCTGACCTGACGCTCAAAGAACCGCTTGAGGGTATGCGTGTGCTTGGCGGAGTTGCCGATACGGTGCCGCTTGCGGTTGGAGAATCCTCGCTCGTGCTTGAAAAGGGACAGGCGGCAAAGCTTACGCACGAAATTTATCTTCCCGAGGATATTTCCGCGCCGATTTCGGTTGGTGACACGGTTGGAAGAATTGATTTTCTTATTGACGGCGAAATTATTTCAACTGTCCCGATAACGGCATCGGAAAACGTCGAAAAGATAGGCTACATCGGACTTTTTTGCCGTTTTATAAAGAAACTTCTGCTGGTTGAGATGTAATATTAAACCCCATTTAAAATTACAAATACCTTACAAAAGAAAGATACCTATTGCAAAAAAAAGGGACTTGTAGTATCATATGTACAGGGAAAATCTTCACTGCGCGTAAAATCTATCCCAAAAGAACATTGCATTCAAGTGAGACCGAATGCTGTGATCCGAGGCAGGTTTTACAAGCGAAGATCTACCGCAAAAATATTATTTTAAAGGAGAAACTAACAATGAGAAATCTCAAGAAGTTTTTTGCATTAGTACTTGCTATGCTTATGATCGTAAGTGCTGCTGCAGTGGTTTCCGCTGACGATGCTACCTTCACAGACGTTGCTGAAGAGAACATCTACGCTGATGCTATCGCTGACCTCGTTGTTAAGGGTATCACTGCTGGTACCGGTAACGGCGAGTTCTCCCCTGAAAACGGCGTTAAGAGATATGAAATGGCTATTTTCGTAGCTCGCGCTGCAACAGGTATCACCGATGTTGCTGAACTCGGCACACACATCGTTCCTTTCGACGATGTTACCGAGTACACCGGTGCAATCTACTATGCATACGCTAACGGCATTGTAAACGGTTACAGTGCAACTAAGTTCGGTCCCGATGATGCAATCACCTACGTTCAGGCTCTCAAGATGGCAGTTGCTACTCTTGGTTATGAGGTTGAATGGGAAGGCGATTGGAAGTGGCCCTACTACAACAAGGCTGTTGCTCTCGGTCTCACTGACGGCGTTGATGTAAACGATCTCGATAAGGCACTCACCAGAGCTGAGACCGCTCAGATCATCTACAACATGATCTATGCTGCTCCCGCTGATGGCGATGTTACCCTCGCTGACAAGAACTTCGGTTCTATCGAAAACGGCGTTGGCGTTGAGTCCACTTATGTTATCACCGCTACTCCTAAGCAGGCATACATCGCTGATGCTGCTACCGGCGCTGACAACGACATCTACACTGCTGTTGGTAACAAGGTTACCTCCGGTCATGTAGGTATCCAGGCTCTCGTTAACGGCGTTCCTTCCGGCGCTATCTCTTATGTTCTTGCAACTGATCTCGGCATTGCTGAGGATGCAGACCTTGAAGACTACTTCAACCGTTCTGTAACCCTCATCAACTACGATGCAGAGGCTGGCACATGGGACGACGCTGAGGTTGGCGAAGCTCCTGTTATCGTTAATGACGACAACGTAACTCTCGATACCACCGGGACAAGTGCTACTATCGCAGGTACCACTTACAAGCTCGTTACCGCTCTCTCCGGCAGATACCTCAGAAATGAGATCGTAGTATTTGACGGCAGCGTTAACGCTGCTGACCACGTTGGTAAGAACCTCCTCACCGATGCTGACGGTAACGTTTACTCCGGCGGCATCATGGTTGCTGTTCTTCTCGACACCAAGACCACTTCCAACTACTATGTTGACCTTCTCACCAATGAGATGATCGACGAAGCTACCGCTCTTATCCGTTACGGCTACAATGTAATCGACACTGAGTTTGATTACATTGACTACTCTGCTCTCGCCGCTATCACTGAGGGTGCTTACGAGCTCCACCTCTACAACGATGACGACGATGCTGAGTACGAGCGTGCAATCCTCGTTCCGATCTATGTTGGTTCTTACTACACCTACACCGGAACTGACGGTAAGGTATATGACCACCTCGTTGAGGACACTCTTAACATCGGTGTTGCTCAGGGTCACCAGTCTGTTACCGCTGCAAGCGTAACTTACACTGATGAGTCTGTAAAGACCAACGGTAAGGTATTCACCTACACTTACAACGCAGCTCTTAAAAAGGTTACTGTTAAGGAAGAAATCACTCCCGAAACAAAGACTCTTAAGGCTGTAAACGTTATCTGGAACAGCAATAAGACCTTAGCGGATGTTAAGGTTACATTCACTGACGGTTCTGTATTCTACATGAGCAAGGCTACTCTTGATTACACCACCGGTAGCGGCTCCTTCACTAAGAGTGAGGCGGCTCTCGGTGCAGAGGTTGTAACAAGAGGTCACGAAAAGTACGGCAGAGCAAGCCAGGCATACTTCTGCGATGAAGGAACCAAGGCTACAACTGCTAGCTTCGAAAGAAATCTTGCAGACGTTGCTGCTGGTAAGTACTTCGGAAGAACAGATGGCGATTACATGGTTAACAGCAAACAGATCGGTGCTGACTACACATTCTATGCAATCGGCAACTACATCCTCTTCATTGAAAGACTTGATCCTATTGAACCTGATTACATCTTCACTGTATTTGGCGAGCTTTCCGACCTCGACCTCGACGAAATGTACGTTGATATGTGGGTTGACGCTGCATACAAGAAGAACCAGGTTGTTACCAAGTATGGTAAGAAGGTAATTGCTGACCTCAACGTTGTTGAGTTTGCAAAGCTCATCGGCGATGCTGCATGGCAGACCTACGGCACAGTATATGCGACTGTTGTTGAGGACGGCGCATACCAGCTCGTTGAAGAAATCGAAAAGAACGAAGACGCAAAGACACTTGAGAAGTACGGTCTCGTTGAGGTTGGTGCTGGCACAATCGGCGCAGACAACAAGATCCACTTCCTCGCTGGCGACACCATCTATGCAGACGGTATCAGCGAAAAGGTTGACGGTGCAAAGGTTGAAGTTGCAGATGAGGCTGTTCTCAGAACAACTGCTAACACTGTATTCTACTTCATCGACACCACCGTTGATAACAACACTCCTAAAGGTCAGATCAATGTAAAGGCAGTTAAGGGTATCACCAAAGCTGACGCTTACATCGAGTGCAATGCTGACACTGTTATCTACGCTGACGCTCTTGGCTACAAGGGTGATAACGCAGGCGTTGCTGAGATCGTAATCGTATTCGACGCAACTCTCGAGTCCGGCTTCATTCCTGAGGCTACCAAGTACTATGTAGCAACTGCAAACGTTCCTGCAAATGAGTACACCAATGAGCTTACTCTCGTTAAGGATATTCCTGCTCTCAAGGGTCTCTATGATGACAACCTCGCTCTCTACAGATACGAGGGTGCTATCGACCTCGAGACAGGTGATAAGGTTACCATCTACGCTCCTGTAGAAATCTACGGTAACAAGGTTTACGAGACTGACGAGAACTATGTAATCGCAGTTAACGCTGATGGCGACGACTACGACGAAAGCCTTGATGCATACGGCACAGGTCATGCAGGTCTCGATATCAAGAGCGGCACATCCAATCCTTGGATCACATACTGCAACACCGATGTCGCTAACGGCGGTCGTTCGTTCGCAGCTTGGGACTTCGCTGGTTACTTCTATGCTAAGCTTGGTAAGTTCGGTTCCGTTGATCCTTGCGATCTCGTAGCTCTCAGCTACAAGGTTGACGAGTACTATGTATACAACCTCGACAACGGTGATATTTACGAAGGTGCTGATGCAATCGCAGCTCTCAACACCGCTAAGAGCGTAACATGGCTCGGCAAGGCTGTTGCTACTAACGATTATCCGGATGATGCATTCCTTGATCATGTTGCAGTATTCGTAATCGATCCCGCAGATCCTACCGACGACTAAGTTTCTCCTAAATACAATATAAGTAATTAGCGAAAGCTTTTACAGCCGCTCCCTTAAGTGGGGGCGGTTGTTTTTTGTGTGCTCTGGCTTTTGCTAACTTTCCGTCGCCAAAGGCTCCCTCCGGGAGGGAGCTGTCATCGAAGATGACTGAGGGAGAGCGCGGCTCGGAAATGTGGATATTATGAATGCCTGTGCCTGCAGACTCCTTCCGTCATTGCTTCGCAATGCCACCTCCCTACGAGAGGGAGGCTTAAGTTAGCGACGTATTTGCGGCAGTATGGCTTTTACCGCCGAAGGCGGTTGTAAATTTTATTTCTACACCTTGCAATTTGTCGTAATATATTGTATAATAGAGAATATAGTATAAAAACCAACGGGAGCCTTACGATGATAAAAGTTTTACACTGTGCCGACCTGCATCTTGACAGTCCGCTCACCGCGCTTGATATTTCGCGCTCGGAAACAAGACGCATGGAGCTGCGTGCGGCATTTACCTCACTGACACTCTCCGCTAAGATGAATAAAGCGGATTTTCTTTTGATTTCGGGTGACCTTTTTGACGGCGCTTACGTTTCGCGCGAGACGGTTGCTCTGCTTTGCCATGAGTTCGCCGCTATACCCGATTGTAATGTTGTGATCGCGCCGGGTAATCACGATCCGTATACGCAGACGAGCTATTATAACCGTGCCGATTTTCCCGAAAACGTCTATATTTTCGACTCGCCTGAGCTCTCGTGCTTCGATTTTCCCGATAAAAATACAACCGTTTACGGCTGGGCGTTCACGTCCTCGCATATGAGCGAATGTCCGCTCGAGGGCTTCGCTGTTGAGGATAACTCAAGGATAAATCTGCTTGTTGCTCACGGTGATTTTGACGTGAGTGAATCGCAGTATTGTCCGATACCGCGCGATGTTCTCGCCGAATGTGGCTTCGATTATGCCGCGCTCGGTCATATACACACGCATAACGGCGTTGAAAAGGTTGGAAACGGTTACGCCGCATACAGCGGATGTCTCGAAGGACGCGGCTTTGATGAATGCGGTATCAAGGGCGCACTGCTTGTTGTAATAGAAAAAGATGATGAGCTTTCGCTCGCGGCGAAGTTTGCGCGCTTCTGTAAACGCTGTTACGCTGTTGAAACCTGCGACGTCAGCGGCGCCGAAACGAATGCCGATCTGCTTGATAAGCTGCGTGAGCTCGTTGCCATGAAGCATTACGGTGACGATACTGCGCTTCGTGTGCGGCTTGTCGGAAACGTTTCGGGGGAACTGAAGCCGTCGGCGGCATTTCTTTCGGAGCAGTTCGGCCATATGTTCATTTTGGAGATCGTTGACGAAACCTTGCCGCTCGATAACTCCGATAAGCTTGCTGACGATCCGACACTGCGCGGTGAATATTACCGCAGCTTAAAAGATCAGCTTGCAAGCCTTAACGAGGATGAGCGAGAGATTGCACTTATGGCACTGCGGTATGGACTTGCCGCACTGTCCGGCGAAGATATCACTGATTGTTGAGGTGCGTAATGTTTATAGAAAAACTGCATATTGACACCTTCGGCAAGCTCGCGGACACGGATATTGAGCTTGGCAGCGAGGTTAACATAATAGAGGGCGCAAACGAAAGCGGAAAATCAACAATTGCCGCGTTTATAAAATTCATATTTTACGGAGTGCCGTCAAAGGAGAGAGCGCAGCTTCTTTCGTGGCAGACGGGCGGTGCGGCAGGAAGCATCACGGTTTGTGACGGCGAGAAGCGTTACAGAATCGAGCGTGCGATCGTCGGTAACCGTGAGGCGGTACAGCTTATTGACGCTGACACCAATATGCCGATACGTCACGCGCTTGACGGCACAACTCCGGGTGAGCTGCTGCTCCGAGTTGACGCGGAAATGTTTGGCGCGACGGCGTTTGTTTCCCAGCTTGGCGGCACGGTCGCCGGCGGCTCAAAGGTGAGCGAGGGAATTGAAAACATCCTCTTTTCAGCGGATGAAAAGGTGAACACCCAGCGTGCCAGCTCAAAGCTTGACAGCGCACGTGCGTCCATTCTTCACAAGAACGAAAAGGGCGGAAAGCTCTACGAGATGAATAAGAAGTGCGCCGAGATGGAGGTGCGCCTTTCCGAGTCGCTCCGAAAGCACGAGGAGATTCTTTCAAAGGAAGCACAGCTTGCGGACGTAAAGGTGAAGTATGAATCGGCAAAGAATAAGGCTGAGGAGATAACTGCACGTGTTGAGCAGTATGATGCGAGCGTTTTGCTTGGACTGTTTGAACGCCGTAATTTACTTGAGGAGCGTGTGACGGAGCTTCAGTCTGAGATAGAAGAAAAGACGTCCGGAGAGGATTTTGCTTCGCTTACCCCGCTTGAAGAGCAGATGAGCAGACTTGATATGCTTCGCCGTGAACGTGACGAGTCTTATGCGCGTGAGAGCGAGCAGGCTCCCGAGGCGGAAAACCCGTTGCTTGACGAATACATATCGCTCGGCGGCAGAAGTGCTATTGAGGATGAATGTAAACTGTCGCGTACACGTTCAAAGGCTTACACGGCGGTTGGCGTTATAGCGCTTATAATGGGAATTTTGTTGTCGGCGTTTGGCGTGCTCCCGATGATGATGAGCGGACGACCGCAGCTTGGTCTTGTTATTGGTGGAGTGGTACTTGCGGCACTGGCATTTACACTGTTCATTCTTGCCGCACGTTCGCGCAAAAACGCGGATAATACCGCGCTGAAATATGACTTTGACGCGCTTGATGCCGAGAAACGTAAACGCGACAGTGCCAAAGAAGCGGCGCTCATTAACGGTCTTGCGGCAGAGACATCCTGTCAGCGTTACGAAGCGGAATGTGACGCTGTACGAAACAAATACGGCTGTGAGCCGGACGAGCTTGCACAAAAAATTGCGTCCCTCAGAGAAAAGGTTCGCGCCGCAAACGAATTAAAGACGGAATACGACAAGAACGTGACACTGCTTTCGCAGATGAATACGCAATTGAAGCCGTACAGTGAAGCAGAGCTTCGGGAGAAGATTAACACGGCACTTGATACGGGGGAAATTGATCCGGAGGCACTGCCGGAGATGCGTCGTGAACGGGAGTTTGCCGTAAAGATGGCAGAATCGCTTGAGCGGCACTGTAACAGTCTTGAAAAAGAGCTTGCGGGACTTTATCCGACGTTTGAAGATCCGACAGTGCTTGCCGATAAGTTAACGGCACTGAAAAACGAGCGTGAGACACTTCGCAAAAAGCACGCGGCATACAAGCTTGCGACACAGAAGCTGAATGAGGCAAGTGAAAACCTGCGTAAAAGCGTTGCACCGCGTCTTGCGGGTGAAGCGGCAGGTATGATGGCGCATATCACAAGCGGCAAGTACCGTGAGATCGGAGTTGGCGCGGATCTTGAAATGAATGCGCTTACCGAATGCGGCATGAAACCGCTTGACGTGCTCAGCGCAGGAACGCAGGACGCGGCATATCTGTCACTGCGTATGGCGCTTATAACCCTGCTGTATCGCAGAACACTTCCGCCGATGATATACGACGAGGCGTTCAGCCGTCAGGACGATAAGCGGCTTGAGAATTTACTGCGGCTTATCCGTATGCAGGCTTGCCAGAGCATTATTTTCACGTCCAATGACCGTGACGCAACAGCGATGCGCCGCCTCGGTGACTTTAATTTGATACGTTTATAAGTTTAAGAGCTGTCCCCGAAAAGGGACAGCTTTTTTGTGCTCGCGCAACCAAGGCATTTAATAAGCCCTGCGCATAAAACACCCCATAACCGTCAAACATATATAAACCATCAAAGAAACGGTTACGGAGATAATAATGCGAAAAGCCATAGAATATACCGCAGTATTCGCGGCGGGGGCCCTCGGATACGGCGCAGTCGAGCTCCTCTGGCGAGGATTTACACACTGGACAATGATACTTACAGGCGGTGTCTGCCTTTTGTGTATCTATTTAAATGAAATGTACAATCACAGCGCACCAATGTGGAAACGCTGTCTCGTTGGAAGTCTCGTTATATCATTATCGGAAATCACCGTTGGATTTGTGGTCAATATCCTGCTTGGCTGGGCAGTTTGGGACTATTCTATGCTACCGATGAACCTTTTCGGGCAGGTTTGTGTCACTTATTCCCTTTTGTGGTTCTTGCTCTGTATCCCTGTCACATATCTTTGCGCATGGCTTCGCCGCACTTTACGTGCCGGTGATGAAAATATATAGTCGGCGTGCATATTTTTTCCCGAAGCGCAATATAAATATGTCAGTAACTATCTTAAGGGAGGAAATATTTATGCAAGATACCTCGATCTATAAGGATATCGCCGAGCGGTGTGCGAATACCTTTTACCTCGGCGTTATCGGGCCTGTGAGGACAGGTAAATCTACGTTTATCAAGAAATTTATGGAGTCGCTGGTCATCCCGAATATCCGCGATGAGCATGAGCGTGAGCGCGCAAGAGACGAAATGCCGCAAAGTGCCGCCGGAAAGACCGTTATGACCACCGAACCGAAATTTGTCCCGGATGAGGCGGTTGAAATCACACTTTCCGATAACGCGGTCATGAAGGTTAAAATGGTGGACTGCGTCGGTTATATCGTCCCCGAGGCAATCGGACATATCGAGGACGGTCACGCGCGAATGGTACATACCCCATGGCAGACCGAACCGATGCCGTTTATCGAAGCGGCGGAGCTTGGTACGCGTAAGGTCATAAACGAACACTCAACCGTCGGAATGCTCGTTACAACCGATGGTACTATCGGCGAGATCGGGCGCGAAAATTACGTCGAAGCCGAGGAACGTGTCGTTCGCGAAATGAAACAGACGGGCAAACCGTTTGCGATCATTTTAAACTCTGCTGCACCCGAAAGTGAAAGCGCACTAAAGCTCGCTTATGAGCTTGAAGAAAAGTACGGAGTTCCCGTTGCGCTTGTCAACTGCCTGAGGCTCGACAGCGACGATATCCGTCATATTTTAGAGCTTATCCTGATGGAATTTCCCGTTTGCGAAGTCAAGATTGATATGCCGGATTGGACACGGGCGCTTGACGAGACACACCATCTTCGCGCGGCGCTGAATGAGTTTATCCTTGAACGTGCGGCTAAAATCGAAAAAATCGGCGAGATCTCGCAGGTGTTCACCGATGTCGGCGAGAGCGAATATGTGAAAGGCGTCAGGGTTGACAAAATCGACCTTGGCAAGGGCGTGGCGCGACTGTCGCTCGAGCTTTGCGACGGACTTTACTACAAAACGGTCAGCGAGCTTTGCGGCTTCGAAATCACAAGTGAGGAACAGCTTATAAAGCTGCTGCGTGACCTTTCGCAGATGAAGGAAAAATACGACCGCGTTGCCGAGGCTCTCGATGATGTTCGTGAAAAGGGTTACGGAATCGTCATGCCGGAAATCGGTGATCTTCATCTTGAGGAGCCGGAGATTGTCAAGCAGTCGGGCGGTTACGGTGTGCGTCTGCGAGCGTCCGCGCCGAGCATACACATGATCAAGGCAGGCATTGAAACGGAGATAAACCCCGTTGTCGGAACGGAACAGCAGTCTGAGGAGCTTGTCAAATTCATGCTCAAAGAATTTGAGGAGGATCCTAAAAAGATCTGGGAATCGAATATGTTTGGCAAGACGCTTTATCAGCTTGTCAATGAGGGACTGCACTCAAAGCTCGGTCATATGCCCGAGGATGCGCGTGCAAAGCTCTCGGAAACGCTCGGACGTATCATCAACGAAGGCAGCGGCGGTCTTATTTGTATTATTTTGTAAAACTTGCGGAGCTTATGAACGGCTCCGCTTTTTATATGAATTGAGTCATTCATTTACTTTATCTTCAAACAATCAATGAAGCTGATGAGCCGCCGATGAAATTGGCGGCGGATGAACGGTCATAGCTAACCAAGCGAATCCGGAGCCGCAGGCGGAGTTGAGCGCGAATCGGGCGCAGGCAAAGGAAAGGGGGAGAGCTCGAGTACACTCGCCGAAGGCGATGTGTTGCGGAACACCTTCGCGCCGGCGTTGGTGTTCGTCCTTCTCGAATGATACGATGTTCGAAGCAGCACGCTTCGAGGAATTGCTTTCTTTCGTCTTTTGGGCGCAAAAGTAACTTTTATCCGCGCAATATAAAGATATATAAAATCTCTTTGTATTGCGCTTCGAATTTCGCGTAACTCGAGGA
Source organism: uncultured Lachnospiraceae bacterium (assembly GCA_964430755.1). GTDB lineage: Bacteria > Bacillota > Clostridia > Oscillospirales > CAG-272 > Flemingiibacterium. Next base: position 21,234 of record CAYSFT010000035.1, read on the forward strand.
GGATGGGACACC
>CAYSFT010000036.1:0-20999 GCA_964430755.1 uncultured Lachnospiraceae bacterium
CCACCTTGACAAGTATTTCTGAAAAATGTGTCACCTATCATTGACAATTCAACACGGAAAATATATTAAACGAAAAATAACCCTTGACAAACGTACAATATAGGTGTATAATATTATTTAGGTATGTAAAAACACGCATATCGCGTAAATAATACAATTCCAAGGAGGAAATTAACAATGGTTGAATCCCGCAAGCGTGAGCTTTCGCGTATAGCTTATCAGATTCGCCGCGGCGCACTTGATGCAGTTTATTCGGCAGCAAGCGGACATCCGGGTGGATCGCTTTCTATCGCGGAAATTCTTACTTATCTCTATTTCGAGGAAATGAATATTGATCCCAAGGATCCGAAGAAGGCTGACCGTGACCGCTTCGTTCTTTCAAAGGGACACGCGTCTCCCGGTATCTATTCAACCCTCGCACACCGTGGATTTTTCCCGGTTGAGGATCTTAAAACATTCCGTCAGCACGACAGCATTCTTCAGGGACATCCCGATATGAAGCATGTTCCCGGCGTTGATATGACATCCGGCTCGCTCGGTCTCGGTATCTCTGCTGCTTGCGGTATGGCTCTTGGCGCAAAGCTTAACGGCTATAATAACCGCGTTTGGACTATTCTCGGCGACGGTGAATCTGAGGAAGGTCAGGTTTGGGAGGCTGCTATGTTCGCGGCTCACTATAAGCTTGACAATCTCTGCGCATTCATAGACTGGAACGGTCTTCAGATCGACGGCGCAATTGACGAGGTTATCAGTCCCGCTCCGTTCGACACTAAGTTTGAGGCATTCGGCTGGAATGTTATCTCTATTGATGCACACAACCTCGACGAGATCGAGGCGGCTGTAAACGCAGCTAAGGCTTGCAAGGGTAAGCCTACCGCTATCATCGCAAAGTCCACCAAGGGTAAGGGCGTTTCCTACATGGAAAACAACGTGTCTTGGCACGGTGCGGCTCCGAAGCAGGAACAGTATGAGCAGGCAGCTGCTGAGCTTGATGCTGTTATTGCATCCTTGAACTAATGGAGGTAGATGAAAATGGCAGATAAAATAGCTACTCGTGAAGCATACGGCGCGGCTCTTGCAGAGTTCGGTGCAAAATACGATAAGCTTGTGGTTCTCGACGCTGATCTTGCGGCGGCTACCAAAACAGGCGTATTCAAGAAAGCATTCCCCGATCGTTTCTTCGATTGCGGTATCGCAGAGGGAAATATGATGGTTGTTGCGGCAGGTCTTTCCACTGCAGGCTTCATCCCGTTCGCAAGCACATTCGCAATGTTTGCGGCAGGCAGAGCATTCGAGCAGGTTCGTAACGCTATCGGTTATCCTCATCTTAATGTAAAGATCGGCGCAACTCACGGCGGTATCTCCGTTGGTGAGGACGGCGCAACACATCAGTGCCTTGAGGACTTCGGTACTATGCGTACCATCCCCGGCATGGTTGTTATGCAGCCCGCAGATGCTGTTGAAGCACGTGCAATGGTTGAAGCAGCTATCAAGTATGAGGGCCCCTGCTATATGAGATTTGGTCGTTACGCTGTTCCGACTCTCTTCGGCGATGACTATAAGTTTGAGCTTGGCAAGGGTATTGTAATGGCTGACGGTTCCGATGTAACTCTCGTTGCAACCGGTCTTATGGTTGAGCAGGCACTTGCTGCTCGTGAGCTTCTTGCAGCTGACGGTATCAAGGCTCGCGTTATCAACATCCACACAATCAAGCCGCTTGACGCTGACCTTATTCTCAAGGCTGCAGCTGACACAGGCGCAATCGTTACCGCAGAAGAGCACAACATTATCGGCGGTCTCGGCTCGGCTGTTTGCGAGTGCGTTGCAGGTGCAAAGCCTGTACCGGTACTCCGCGTTGGTGTTGAGGATCAGTTCGGACGTTCCGGCAAGGTTCCTCCGCTGCTCGAAATGTACGGTCTTACCGCAGCAAACATCGCGGCAAAGGCTAAAGAGGCTATTAAGTTAAAGTAATTAAAAAATTGCACGTCATTTCAGAGCGAAGTGGCGTGCTTTTTTCTGCTTTTTCGGAACAAAACGACCTTTTGCGCGTCTAAATATTACATAAAAATCATTTAAGGACGTTCACCATGAAAAAAATTCTCATCCCAATTCTTTTTTTCACATTTTTACTTAATTCCTGCGCTGATGTTACTGCGGAGACGGATGATACAGATGCACCGGTTGACACGGCAATATTAACAGTACTTCTTGACACAACAGCTCCACCCGAACCTGTATCACAGACGGAAACCGATGCAGAGCCGGAAGCGGAGCCGTCTGAGGTTGAAACAACTGAAGCTTCGGAAATTATTCCCGAAACAACCGAGGCTGTCCCTGCATCTGCGCAAGTTCCCGATAACAAAAAACCGATCTACCTCACATTCGACGATGGCCCGGGAAAATATACCGAACGAGTACTCGAGATACTCAGCGAATATGACGTTAAGGCGACGTTTTTCATGGTTGGACGCTATATGAGAAACAATCCCGATAAGGTTAAAGCTGTTTGCGATTCCGAGAACATTATAGGCTGCCACAGCGTGACGCACGATTATCGCGCGATTTACGAGAATGCCGAGAGTATCACTGCTGATATCGAAGAATGGGAAGATATATTCCTTGAAGTTACAGGCGAGGAGGTCGCAGAGCGTCTGTACCGTTTTCCCGGTGGAAGCACCTGCTCGGCGATTGAAGAAGACGGTTTCTTCGAACTTCACGAGGCTGTTACAGAGCTTGGTTACCGTTCATTTGACTGGACGTGTGCAAATAATGATCTCTGGCTTGGCGATAAGAGCGAGGACGAGCCGATGGAAGAATATATGAAACGCTCTTTGATGGAGTCGCTGAAGCGAGGCGGTCAACCGAAAATATTGCTCTTACATGAAAGCGTTGAGGGAACAGTTGAAATGCTGCCGTGGATCATTGAATATATTTGCGATGAGGGATATGAATTTGCTCCGCTTACAGAATACGACGGGGAATATCTCTTTGCGCATTAATGGAAACTTTTCTGTAAACATAACTTTATTACTATTGAATACCCGACTGTTTTATGATAAAATAAATCTGAAATGGGGTGTATTAACACATGGCAGATAAGAAATTATCGGGAGAAGGCGAGCCGAAATTTTCCGATCTTAAAAAGTGGTTTGAAAATTTCTGGTATCATTATAAAGCACATACTATTATAGGCGCTGTTGCACTTGTGACGCTTGTTATCTGTATCACGCAGATCGCAACCCGTGAGGAAGCTGATTTTCATCTTCTTTACGCAGGACCGCAGAATATTGCTTACCGTGACAAATCGTATATGCAGGATGCCATCGAGGCTGTGGCTGATGATTATAACAGTGACGGCGAGGTTGTTGCAGCCTTCAGCGATATAGTTATGCTTTCGCCTGAGGAGCGTGAGGTTGCAGCGGAAAACGGTGCTGTCTTTGACAACGAATTTATTATGAGCTCCCTAAACGAGTTTGATCAGCACATAATGAACGGTGAAACAGTGATTTGCCTTTTGTCGCCGTATATGTATGCCCGTGTACCCGAGGGAGGATTTCTGCCTCTTGCGGATGTGCTTGACGAGGTTCCCGAGGGAACATATGATGAATACGCAATATATCTTTCCAAAACCGAATTCGGACAGTATTTTGAGGGCATGAACGATCTTCCCGAGGATACGTTACTTTGCGTGCGTCGACTTGCAACCACGTCGATATTCACAGGAAAGAAAAAGGCCGAAAAAGCACACGCGGCAAATGCCCGGCTTTTTAAGAAAATTGTTGAATTTGAAGCTCCCGAGGAAGCTGATACGACCGTATCCGATGAAACGACGGTTTGCGAAGATACAACCGTTACAGAAGAAACAACTGCCACCGAAGATACAACTGTGGCAGACGACATTCCCGTAACGGATGACGTCACTGTTGTTGATATCGTTGACCGAACCAAGACGGAAATGCTTGCCACCGCCGATGCACTTGAGGGATTTTTCTCGGATGATGAGTATACATACTATTTCCCGAGCATAAAAAGTCACTATATAACCGTTCATTACAGTGACGGTACATCTGAAAATATCAAGGACGCTTTTGGCGTGGGACGTGTTACGATTGCTGATCTTGATAAGTTCGATATCGGTTACTATGCCGAGCCGAAGGTTACAGATCTTGAATATAAGGCGACGTTTATCCGTGCTGACAGTATGTCTGATGATGCGTACAGTATTTTTTGGCAGGAACACAGCGAAAATCCCTCGTCAATTGCGATAAGCTCGACGCAGCATATTTTGGTGGCACATATTGCAGACGAAAAAGAGCTTTCTGCGCTTTATAACGATATATCACAGCATTATCAGACAAATATTTCGTATAATAACGCCATTTCATTTGATGAGCATATTACAGCGTATGACGAGTCGTTTTTCGCTGAAAAATCGCTTCTGATTCTCGCGCTTCAAGAGTCAAGCGGTTCGATTTCACATGAGGTTGAATTTGTCCGCGGAAGAAAATCTCCACTTGTTTATGCGTGCATAAAACGAATCATCCCAGATTTCGGGACTGCAGACATGGCAGATTGGTTTGCCTTTATAGAGGTTTCAAAATCCGACCTCGAAAATGCGCTGGACTTTGATGCGTGGTATTACAGATAAATAAAAAATCAGCTCCGCTGCAATGTGAACAGTGGAGCTTTTCTTATTATGTGTAATAATCGAATTTGCCGAGAGCTTTTTTGGAGAATGCACTTGGCGTTTGTCCCGTGTACTGACGGAAAGCCTGGATGAAATATGAAAGACTCTCAAATCCGCATTCCTCTGCGGTGCGTTTAACGCTCTCACCGCCTGCAAGCATTGCCTGTGCGTATTTCATGCGCAGTGCGATAAGGTATTGCTTTATCGTTGAGCCGGTGTAACGCTTGAAGTCGCGGTTGAGTTTATTTACGCTGACGAAAAACATTTGCGCTAAATCGGGAGTGGTTATTTCCTCTTTATAGTGCATACCGATGTATTCAACGACATCTTTGATATATGTTCTTATCGGGCTGAGTGTCCGTGTATTGTGAGGGGTTGAATATTCTTTCAGCTCGCAAAGGATGAGAGCCGTTAAAAGGCACTTTTTATCATCTGATATGCCATCACGCATCAGATCGTCAAGGTAACGCTCCATTCGGGAGAGAATCTGATTGTCGAGCTGTATCACAAACGAGCCTTCGCCTGCAAGCTTACCGAGTCCGCCCATACCGCCGCCGATCATTGAGAGTGCCGCTTCGCCGCAGTAGAGAACCACGCGGTCATAAAGCACGTCGCCGGGGACGTTATTTCTGTGCAGGACGTGTGAATTATGGAAGCAGACACATTTGCCGTCACTGTCGATACTGCCGCCCGTGTTTGAAAAGACGATCCTGCCTTCGCTCAGAACGAAGATAAATTCGTAATATGTATGAGAATGATAGAGCGGCATATAGTGTCCGCGCTGGGTTAAACGGTACGCAGTTATTTCGCAGCCGCCGCGTGCATTGTTCATGCGCTCACGCTCAGTAAGCTCACTGCCGCAGTTTGTGTCGTCAACGCGCTCGGGCGAAGTGCTATGGTCGTTCTGATCGTACTGTATATCAAAATCGAACGGTTCAAACGGTTGGTTTTTCATTTTAATTACCATGTCTTTGCTCTGCAAAGACTTCCTTAAACGTCGATATTTTTGTCGGTTTGCTTGCATACCCAAGGCGAAGCCGACAAAGACAAAAATTCGTGGCGTGAAAATTTATTTTTCACGCTATCCTCCGTAAAAAAGGTCGGATTTTTTTATAAAAAGGTTGATTTTCTATACTATATCACTATAATATCATATTTTCGACCATTTGTAAAGAGTTTTTTCTAAATATTTTCAAAAAAATAAATGCGACAGTTAAATGCCGCATTCATAGTATTGTGAGTTATTTCACGAGACCGTATAAGTTGCGATCCTCGGTGAAGTTTTCTGCGTTATAGAAGACCACGATGTCATCAACGCTTATGTTCTGAGCGCCGAGCGTTGAGAGTAAAGCTGAAACTCCTCCGGTGTATGCACGCATATCCATAAGAATGATGTTCTCATAGTGTGCGCTCAGCATCGGAACTACGCAGTGTGAATAAGAATCCTTGACGAGGAGAAGCGTTTTGCCGTTCTTTGTGCTTGTGGTTATCTCAACAATCGGCTGGTTGCCGTTGAAAAAGACGGAATACTTATCCTGCTTTGCAAGATAGCTTTCTTCATACATTGTGTCTGTGAGCGTGCTCGGATCCATGTTGTATTTAACGCTTACGGTCAGATCATGGGGCTCGAGCGTGAAGAGTTCGTCGTAATCGGTCTTTATGTTGACCTTGGAAACGAGTGTTCCGATAAATTCATCGGAGAGTGCACGCTTGTTGAAGTCCTCAAGGGCATAAGGCTCAATTCCGAGGGATGTGCAAAGCTCGGTGTAAGCGTAATATGCGCCGAGGGTTGTCCAGTGGTGGTCTGTACGATAATAAATGTACTCGTTTTTATGCTCGTTCAAAACATCGCGGCAATCAACGAAATTGCCAAGCTCAGAGAGTCTGTCGAGCAGTCCGTCCTGATCCCAAACAGGTGCAAAAGCCGGAAGCTTATCTGAAAGAGTGAGCGATGCTGTTGGCGCAATCAGAACTTTTACGTTATATTCATCAGAATATTTTTCGAGAAATTCTTCGATAAACCCGATATTCTTTTCGAGCTGCTCGCTGTTCACCTCGTGCTTTTCGATAAGATAACCGTCTTTTCCGAAATAAACGCCGCCCGAATCCTTTTTGCCAAGTGTGCGCTCTGCTAAGGTTTTAAGCGATATCCAAGCATCACGCGCGACGAACTGATCGGTTATAAATTCCTCGTAATCTGCGGTGTAAGAACCGTCGAAGAGGGCGTCAAAGGTGAACGTGGGCTTTTGCGCGAGATTACGTTTCTCTGTTTCCGAATAGAGCTTTACAGGGTTGACTATACTTGCAATTGACAGCGCAAGAATCAGTACGCAGAAAATCAGAGTTGTGATGAGGTTATTTTTATTTGACTGTTTAATTGAAGCAATAATGCTTTTGATTTTTTTCTTCATAATCATAACCTCCTATCAAAATCTGAAATAAAGGAACGGATTATACGAGGCATCAACGATATACGCTGTGCAGAGAACGAATATAACAACGAACGCCGCGTTTTTGAGAATGGCATTTGCCGGACGGTCGCCGAGCTTCGTGAGCGCTTTTTCCGCAAGCGTTTTGGGTGCGGGAGTTGCGGCAAAAGCGAGGATTGTAAAGAGTATCGCATTTGTGAGCAGCAGATAAATGGAATTCTTATCCGCAAACGAGCCGCCTGCACCGAACATTGCTCCAAGATATTTTCCGAGCTTTGACATATCTTCAATTGCGAATATCGCCCAGCTGATAACAACAAGGAAAAGCGTGTATATATGCGACACGACCTGCGGAAGCTTCTGCAGTATTTTTAAAAGGAAGAACTTTTCAATAAGGAGAAGTATACCAAAATAAACGCCCCATATGATGAAGTTCCAGTTTGCACCGTGCCAGATACCTGTCGCCAGCCATACAATACAGATGTTGCGTATATGCTTTGCAGGACCTTTACGGTTGCCGCCGAGCGGAATGTATACGTAGTCACGGAACCATGTGCCGAGCGAAATGTGCCAGCGTCTCCAGAATTCAGTGATGCTCTTTGAAATATAAGGATAGTTGAAGTTTTCAAGGAATTTGAAGCCGAGCATACGTCCGAGACCAATTGCCATATCCGAATAACCGGAGAAATCGAAATAGATCTGGAATGAGTATGCAAGAATACCAATCCATGCGGTTAAAGCCGGCAGACTGTCAAGATCAGAAGCAATAACTGTATCCCATATGATACCGGCGTTGTTTGCGAGGAGTACCTTTTTGCCAAGACCTGTCATGAAGCGGCTGACACCGGAAGCGAAATCATCAAAGTTTTCACGGCGGTTGTCGAGCTGCTCGGCGATGGTTTTGAACTGTACAATCGGTCCTGCGATAAGCTGAGGGAAGAGTGCAACGTACGCTCCGAAGCTGATGATGTTGCCCTGTGCCTCGGCATCACCACGGTATACGTCGATTGTATATGACATTGTTTGGAATGTATAGAACGAAATACCGATCGGCAGTGCAAGATTTAAGAGAGCGATATCTGTACCGAAAATTGCATTGACGTTGGTTATTAAAAAGTCGGAATATTTGAAGAAGCCGAGAAGCGACAGATTAATTATCATTGACGACGCAACGGCTATTCTTGCTGCCCTGATCTTTCCTATTGATTTAAAATATGCGACAAAGATGCCGTGTGTATAGTCAACGAGGGTTGAAAAGAGCATCAGTACGACATATACAGGCTCACCCCATGCGTAGAATATCAGGCTCGCCACAAACAAAAGTGCATTACGGAACTTTTTCGGCAGTATAAAATAGAGTGCAAGGACTATCGGCAGATAGCGGAACAAAAACAGTAAACTGCTGAATACCATCTTGTTCTCCTTTCTTAATTACATAGATATGGCGACCCACCGCATAGGAGAGCCGCCAAGTTATTTTAAAACTGATTATTAACCAAGGAGAGCATCGATAGCGTCGATAGCCTTCTGGTTGTTAGCGGTTGCCTCATCAAACTGGATAGCAGCGATTTCTTCCTCTGTACCCTCAGCATAGAGAGCATCGTCGGAAAGCATACCGAGCATGATGAAGAATACATAGTCACCCTTGGTGAATACCTTTGCAGCGCGAACCTTTTCGAGGTCCTTAGGATACTGCATGGAATCGTTTACGAGGTAATCATAGTAGGAGTTAAGAGCGGTAAGAACGTTATCAGCGTTGCCCTCGGAAGGCTTAACAATGATGAATGTATCAACATTTGTGATCATCATGGGCATTCCGGCAGCATACTCATCAACCCATTCAGCATTGATGCCGAATACGTTTGCAAGAGTGTCGGGGTCAATATCCATGAGAGGCATACCCATTTCGCTTTCGGGGTTGTAGAGATCGCCGTATGCGCCAAGTACAGCTTCCTTGAGGTCGCTTACGCTTACGCTTGCTGCAGGAGCCTCTGTTGCCTCTTCAACTGTTGTGTCTCCGGCAGTGGTGTCTTCACCGTCATCGGTGTTGCCGCCGCAGGATGCGAGTGCAGCGCTCATCATAGCAGCTGCGAGGAGAAGTGCGAGAATTTTCTTAGACATTTTTTGTTACCTAACCTTTCAATATTTCGGTATTATTTTTTGCAATTGGGCTTATTATATTCCCAATATGCATATATAGACGCAGGTCAACTTAAAAAGTTCCATGCAAGACTATATCAAAAAAAGAATGTAGTTATTGCGTTTGTGCAATAGTGGTTACAGCAAATTAACGTGTGAATGGGATTTGATTATGCGCGGCATTCGCGGATGATGCGCTTCATTTCGGGAAGCTTTTTCTCCATGTCGCGAAGAAGCGCGATCTGTGCACGTGCACGAATGAGATTGTGCTTTTCGGATGCGATTCTGAAATATGTATCGCCGTTCAGATAGTCGCTGAGGAAACGAATACCGCACTCGTATGTCATAAGCAGAGCACCGTCGGCAAGGCGGTCATATTCTTCATCGGTGAGAGCGCCGCCGAGTCCTGCTATGAATCCGCGAGTGAAGGTTTCGAAGAGATTAAGGTCGACTGCTATCTTCGATGTGTCGGGCTCATCCTCTGCCGTCGTGCAGGCGCCGAAGCGTATAGCGTCACCGAAATCGTAGAGAACAGAGCCGGGCATTACGGTGTCAAGGTCGATAACGCAGACACCCTTATCAGTTGTGGGATCAATGAGGACGTTGTTGAGTTTCGTGTCGTTATGTGTGACGCGAAGCGGTATTTTGCCTGCCTTGAGTGCATCAACCGCGATGTGTGTAAGCGACTCGCGCGATTCAAAGAAAAGACATTCCTCTTTTGCTTCCTCAAGACGCTCGGGGAGCTTACATCCCATAACAGCGTTTTGGAAATCTTTATAGCGCGAAACAGTGTTATGGAAGTTTACGATGGTTTCATTAAGAGTTTCTGCAGGATAATCTGCGAGGAGCGACTGGAAGTTTCCGAATGCTTCACCGGCGCTGTAAAAAAGTTCCGGACGCGAAATCGACTGATAGGAAATACCTTCGATGTAAAGATACAAACGGTAGTATTTACCCTCGTCGCTGATATAAAGCAGAGAACCGTTGTCTGAGGTTGCGAAGTTCATAACTCCGTGCTCAGAGTCACCGTTTGCGGCTATGAGCTTCTTTTTGAGGTGTGAACATACACCGGCAATATTTGCCATAAGCTCTTCCGGCTTTTTGAAAATATTTGCGTTTACGTTCTGCAAAACATAGGACAGACCGTTGTCAAGTGTTACTTTGAACGTGGAATTGATATGGCCGCAGATGATAGGTTCGATTTTGACGGGAGTGCCGTCAAGCTTAAAATGTGAAACGGCTTCGAGTTCTTTCTCGTACATGGTTTTGCTTCCTTTCGATAATATAATTTATATTAAATAATGGAATCGCAATATTATGGTGACACTTAAAGGAAAAGCATAATAAGCTCTCCGAGAAGTGTTGCGGCGCAGGCACATACGGCAACGCCGAGAAGTGATTTGGTGAAAAACGCTGTGATGAGCGCACCGATAAGCCCGATAACGGATGGGAGCGGCTCCGGCGTTGAATAAAATATTGCCGGGATCGTCATAGCCGACAGTACAGCATACGGGATATAATATATGAAGCTTTGGATAAACTGTGATTTGATTTTGCCTTTAACGAGCGTCAGCGGTAACATCCTGATGAGATATGTAACGCCTGCCATGACAAGTATATATATAAGGTAATTATTCATCGTCCGGCTCCTCCGTTGGTACAGGGAATAGGAGCGCACCCAAAAGGGATGCAATGACTGTACTTATAATAATGGAAAATCCCGATGAAACAAAATCAAATATCGGAACGTAGTAAAGTATACACGAAACGACCACCGCGAGAGAAACAACAGCCAGCAGCTTTAGGTTTTTCTTTATCGGCGGAACAACGATCGCAATGAACATTCCGTAAAGCGCGATACCGAGCGCATCCGAGATTATATCAGGTAAAAGATTACCTGCCGCCGCACCCAGGAATGTGCCGAGCGACCATCCGATGTACGGAGCACACAACAGCCCATACATATATTTTGGCGATAATCTGTGATCCTTCGAAGATGCGAGAGCGAATACCTCATCGGTGATACCAAAGGATGCAGCCAGACGGTGAGGCAGTGTGAAACCGCCCTCCAGCTTTTGCGAGAGGGAAAGACTCATCAGAAAATAACGAGAATTTATAATAAGCTGTGTGAGAGCCATTTCCACCAAAGAACCGCCGGCGGCGATTATACCGATTCCCGAGGCTTGTCCTGCACTGGTTAAGTTGGTCATAGAAATGAGCAGTGTCCAAAGGATCGGAATACCCATAGCGTGAGCTTGTATACCGAATGAAAATGACACAGAAAGATATCCGAGTCCGATTGGTATTCCGTCTATGAATCCCGAGAGATACGAGTTTGATTTAGGCTTCATATTTAACCGTTCAATCTTATTGTAATTATAAAAGCGCATTTTAACTCAAAACACGCACGGATATATTATAACATATATCTGTCGAAAAATCAAGAGATTTTGAAAATCATTTAAAAAATATTGAAAAACCTATTTACAAATCCAAAATCTTGTGGTATAATAGTGTCGTATGATTACCGGAGGCAAAGTTTTCGGATCTCACCGACCGATCGCATTGTCTTGCGGGATATGCAAAAATTTATTTATTGAAAGGTGAAAAAACCATGATCGCAAAAGAAGTTAAGCAGCAGATTATTGCAGAGTACAAGCTCTCCGAGGCTGATACAGGTTCTCCTGAGGTTCAGATCGCTATCCTCACAAACCGTATCAATTCCCTCAACGCTCATCTTAAAAACAACCCTAAGGATCATCATTCCCACAGAGGTCTTCTTAAGATGGTTGGTCAGAGAAGAAACCTTCTCGGCTACCTCCAGAAGAAGGACATCGAGCGTTACAGAGCTATCATCGAAAAGCTCGGTCTGCGTAAATAAGACTTCAAATGCCGTTTTCCCGGCTGCAGAAATGTGGTCGGGAACGGTAACAGCCCTTCCGACAAGCGCATTGCGTTTTAGGATGGGTAAACTTTTATGGGGAGATAATTATGGCTGAGCATTTTAAAATGCGCCCGAAGAGCTTGGACGTGTTTTTAAGTGCTGAACCTATGAGATTCTCCCCCGAAAATATCTTTAAAGGAGAAATAAAATGTTTGAGAATTACAAAGTGTTTAACTATGAGCTCGCAGGCAGACCTTTAGTTGTTGAAACAGGTAAGCTTGCAGGTCTCGCAAACGGTTCTTGTCTTATCCGTTACGGCGAAACCGTTCTTCTTTGCTGTGCAACCGCATCCGCAAAGCCCCGTGACGGTATCGATTTCCTTCCTCTTTCGGTTGACTTCGAGGAGAAAATGTACGCTGTCGGTAAGATTCCCGGCGGTTACTTAAAGCGTGAGGGCAAGCCCTCCGAAAAGGCGGTTCTCACCTCGCGTGTTATCGACCGTCCTGTACGTCCGCTTTTCCCGAAGGATCTTCGTAATGACGTAAACCTTTCGCTCACCGTTATGAGCGTTGACCCCGATTGCTCTCCCGAAATCACTGCTATGATCGGTGCTTCCATCGCTCTTTCCATCTCGGATATTCCGTGGAACGGCCCTATCGGCGGCGTTTTCATGGGTATGGTTGACGGCAAGTTCGTTATCAACCCCACGCTCGAGCAGAGAAAGGTTTCCGATCTCCAGCTCACCGTTGCAGCTTCCGCTAACAAGGTCGTTATGATCGAGGCAGGCGCAAATGAGGTTTCCGATTCCGATATGTACGATGCTATCATGATCGCTCATGAGGAAATCAAGAAGCTTATTAAGTTTATCGATTCCATCGTTGCAGAGATCGGTAAGCCCAAGTTCACATATGAATCCGGCGAGCTTGATCACGATATGTTCGATAAGATCTTCGCTTTCGTTGAGAAGGACGTTATGTTCGCTCTCGACACTGATGACAAGAATGTCCGCGATGAGCGCATGAACCCCATCCAGGACGCTGTTATGGAGAAGTTCGGCGAAGAATATCCCGAGCTTGAGGTTCAGTATCCCGAGCTTATTTATAAGATCCAGAAGAAGATCGTTCGCCGCTGGCTGCTTGAAGATCACAAGCGCGTTGACGGACGCCGTATGGATCAGATCCGTCCTCTTGCTTCCGAGGTTGGTATTCTTCCGAGAACACACGGTTCGGGACTTTTCACAAGAGGTCAGACTCAGGTTCTCACCATCGCAACTCTCGGCCCGATTTCCGAGGTACAGCTGCTTGACGGCATCGACGAGGAAACCGAAAAGAGATATATGCACCATTATAATATGCCCGGTTACTCCACCGGTGAGGCAAAGGCTTCCCGTGGTGCAGGCAGACGTGAGATCGGTCACGGTGCACTTGCAGAGCGTTCGCTCGTTCCTGTGCTTCCGTCCGTTGAGGAGTTCCCGTATGCGATCCGCCTTGTTTCCGAGGTCGTTTCCTCTAACGGTTCCACCTCGCAGGGCTCTGTCTGCGGTTCGACTCTCGCACTCATGGATGCAGGCGTTCCGATCAAGGCTCCCGTTGCAGGTATCTCCTGCGGTCTTATCACCGCTGATGACGGTACATGGACAACCATGATCGACATTCAGGGTCTTGAAGACTTCTACGGCGATATGGACTTCAAGGTTGCAGGTACAAAGAAGGGTATCACATCCATTCAGATGGACCTTAAGATCGACGGTCTTACTCCCGAGATCATCGCCGAGGCGTTCGCTGTTACACACAAGGGACGCGATTACATCATCGACGAGGTTATTCTCAAGGCAATTGATAAGCCTCGCGCTGAGGTTTCCAAGTATGCTCCCAAGATGATCAGCATGAAGATCAACCCCGATAAGATCCGCGAGGTTATCGGCTCCGGCGGTAAGGTTATCCAGAAGATCACCGCTGACACCGGCGCGAAGATCGACATCGAGGATACAGGTGATATCTTCATTTCCGCAATCAATACTGACGCTGCATATGCGGCAAAGGCAATTATCGAGGGCATCGTATTCGAGCCTGTTCCCGGTGAGATCTACGAGGGTAAGGTTACAAGAATAATCCCGATCGGCGCGTTTGTTGAGATCGCTCCCGGCAAGGAAGGCCTTGTTCACATCTCGAAGCTTGAAAACCACCGCGTTGAAAAGGTTGAGGACGTTTGTGCTGAAGGTGACGTAATGCGCGTTAAGTTCCTCGGAACCGATGAAAAGGGTAGACTCAATCTCTCCCGCAAGGACGCACTTTAATCTAACATTACCGAGGGGAGACGCTTATTTCGCGTTTCCTCTCTTTTAAATTAAAGAGTGAGGATGCAAATGAACAATAATAACAATAACCGTAAACCAAACAATCAGTTTCCGCAAACCGGACGCTCACAGTACACTCAAAGACAGCAGCCGGGCGGTCAGTATCAATATCAGCACACTCAGCAGCAGTATCCGCCGGTGCGTCATCGTTCAAGAAAGCAAGCGAGGAATGCCGCAGGATTTGCGATTCTTGCAATAGTTATTCTTGTTATGCTGCTTGTTTCGGTGATCATTTTTGTCGCACGCTGTGCAAACGGTAGCATTGGCGGCGGTGAGAGTGTTACCACTGATGAGGTTACCACCGAAAATAATATTGTTACCGATGAGCAGCAAACAAGCGAAATTGTCGAGGAGCAAACCACACAAGCTCCACCGGAAACGACCGAGCCTGAAACAGAAGCACTTGATCCTACATATGAATATGTAACAAAAACTGCCGCGGATGTTCACAAGGGCTATCAGATACTTGTAAACTATCAGAATGAATACACATTCGATGGTGGCTTCGATATCAAAACATTCTACGGCAATAAGAGTTCGTCATATAAGGTTAAAGATACGCTTGTGTCGTTTGATATCTATGCGATGGAATGGTGCAGCAAGATGATGGATGCGATGAAAGCTGATATGGGTACAGGTGATGTGCTTGTTAACAGTTCATATCGTACCATCGAAGATCAGGATTCGATCTATGCTTCTTATCTTGACAAATACGGTGAGGAATATGCCAAAGATTATGTTGCACTCCCCGGTTTTAGTGAGCATCATACGGGACTTGCGGTTGACTTCACGGTTTACACGAGCAACGGCGAATCGTATACGTTTGATGATAAGCCCGAATATCCCGAATGGTTACTTGCTAACAGCTATAAATACGGTTTCGTTCAGCGTTATGCCGAGGACAAAATTGATTTTACCAAGATTGCATATGAGAATTGGCATTACCGCTATGTAGGCAAGCCGCACGCTTTCTATATGGTGAAAAACAACCTCTGCTTCGAGGAATATATCGACCTGCTCCGCAGTTTTGAGTTCGGGGATAGACATCTTGCGATAACCGATGACGAAGGCGTTTCGTGGGAGATCTATTTTGTTCCCGCAGAAGCCGGTGCGACCGAAGTTCCCGTTCCGAAATATCTTGAATATGAGATATCCGGAAACAATGTTGACGGCTTTATCGTAACCTGCAAAAAGTAATTTCAATCAAATATAAAATAACAGCGCTGTGTTTTCATCGACACAACGCTGCTTTTATTATTAAATTAACCAAGAGCCTTT
The DNA here is from genome assembly GCA_964430755.1 of uncultured Lachnospiraceae bacterium. Classification (GTDB taxonomy): domain Bacteria; phylum Bacillota; class Clostridia; order Oscillospirales; family CAG-272; genus Flemingiibacterium. The sequence goes on from CAYSFT010000036.1 coordinate 15,774, forward strand.
TCAATAGCCGCAAGCTTTACGCACAGGCAAAGCACGTCGCAGGCTTTCTGAAGATCGGCATTTGAAGGGAACGTCGGAGCAATACGCAGATTACGGTCATGCGGATCGTTGCCGTAAGGGAAGGTTGCACCGACATTTGTGAGGACAAGACCGGCTTCTTTGCAGAGAGTGAACACACGCTTCGCTGTACCGTCCGGGACATTGAGACTGATGAAGTAACCTCCGCGAGGCTTTGTCCATTCAGCGATACCAGAAAGCTCACGCTCAAACGAATTGAGAACTATTTCAAACTTCGGACGGATGATATTTGCGTGGAGCTTCATGTGTGCGAGAATACCCTCGGCATTTTTGAAATATTTAACGTGACGGAGCATATTTATCTTATCGTGACCGATGGTTTGGATGGTCATTACCGACTTGATCTGCGCGATATTTGCGCTGCTTGCCGCGATAAGTGCAACTCCGGCGCCGGGGAAGCTTACCTTCGAGGTGGAAGCGAAATAATAGATCATATCTTCATTGCCGTGCTTTTTAGCTTCGGTGAAAATATCGAGGAGCTTGTCAGTCTCATCGTAAAGATCGTGGATGACATATGCGTTATCCCACATAATGCGGAAATCCTTTGCCGCAGGCTTAAGAGCGGCAAGACGGCGAACAGTATCATCACTGTATGTGATTCCCTCGGGATTTGAATACTTCGGCACACACCAGATGCCCTTTACTGCAGGATCGGTGACAAGGCGCTCAACCTCGTCCATATCGGGGCCGGACGCAGTCATCTGTACGGGAATCAGCTCGAAGCCAAGTGACTCGGTCACTGCGAAGTGACGGTCATAACCGGGAACAGGGCAGAGGAATTTGAGCTTACCCTCGCGACACCACGGACCGTTTCCGCCGACAACACCGTAAATGAGTGCACGTGCGAGTGCATCGTACATTAAATTAAGGCTGGAGTTTCCTGCGACGATAATGTTTTCCGCAGGTATACCGAGAAGATCAGAAAAGAGCTTCTTTGCTTCGGGAATACCGTCAAGACCGCCGTAATTACAGGTGTCAACACCGCCCTCGGTGAAAGCGTCTGCGCGGACACTTACTGAGTTAAGAACTCCCTCGGCAAGGTCGAGCTGTTCACGGCAGGGCTTACCGCGTGACATATCAAGCTTAAGACCGCTTGCTTTTATATTTTCGTATTCGGCTGTGAGTGCGGCTTTCTTTGCCTCAAACTCGGAACGTGACATTGAACTATACATAGTGATCTCCTTATAAAATGCAGTTTCAAAAAACTAAAATTGCAAAAATCATCTGCTCATTAACCAATATTATACAATATATCACGTAAAAATGCAAGACCTTTTTTGAAAAAATTCTTCGGGTATAGCGAAATCGGCGATTTGCCAACTATTTACACACTAAATACATCATCTATTGTAATATATTGCACATTACGCTGCTTTGATATGCAGGATGACTTGCAAAAAATTGCAAAAGCTCTCGTAGCATGACATTTTCACGTCACGGAACTTGAAAAAATATCCAAAAATTTACTTTTAATGGTAATATGATTTTTTATATTTTGCGAATTGTGATTTTTTTTAATGTGTGGTACAATACTTTTACGATTATTTTTTCTTAAACAAGGAGAATATATGGCATATAAGCACGAGTTCATTTTTCCCGAATATTACCGTGATTTCGCCTGCAAATGCGGTGACTGTCGTTCAACCTGCTGTCACGGATGGGGAATCGCACTGTCGCAGGATGATTATTTTCGCATAATCGGCACTGATTGCTCACCTGAGCTTCGTCGTCGCCTCGATGTTGCTTTCCGTCCTGCAACTAACCCGTCGCCAACTCCCGAGCGTTATGCGCTGATCTCATACAATTGGCTTGGTCGCTGTCCCATTCAGACCGACGATGGTTACTGTGCGCTTCACCGTGAATGCGGCGAGGGAGCGATACCTGAGATCTGCCGAAGATATCCGAGATGTATACGTACCGCTCCGATTCATGAGGCTTGCACCTCGACGAGCTGTGAATATACGCTTGAGCTGCTTTACCGTGACGATGAGCCTGTGCGTTTTGTGAAGGAACAAATAGAAGTGTTCGATGAGGAATATGACACGCCTGCTGCGGCGGATGTTGGTATTGACGATTATGGAAAAGCACGTGACAAGGCGTTTGCTGTACTATCACGCAGAAACTATGACATTGACAGCCGTCTTGCATTATTAGCCGAGGCGTTTAATGTCACATTGCCATATAAAATAATGCCGCACGAGGATGCCGCATGTCTGTTTGAGCATCTATCCCGTTCGAGCACCGCACTCTCCGAGCTTTCCGAGGATATAGCCGCTTATTACGGTGACGCTTCCACTGTTGGGAGATTCAGTCTTGAATCCATTGATAAAATGGATATTTATCTTGAAAAAATGCTTGTGAATCACGTGTTTTATAAGGCGTTTCCGCGCTCTTTTAAGGATTCAACGCTGACGCAGGAAATATGCTCGCTCCTCGCAGTACGTGCGCTTCACAGATATGTCACCGAAGCGTATATCGGCGTTCACGGCTGGAGCGTTGACAACTTTGTTGACGTTACGGCGCAGCTTTTCAGAATGATCGAGCATTCTCGCTTTGATGAGGTCGCGGCGCATTTTATGGGAGTTTAACCGAATAAATTTCACCTCTGTCGCATAGATTTTGGCAGAGGTGAGTTTTTTGCGTATTTGCAGTTTTTGTGAGCTTAAAAACAAAGAGGTAATAAATATTTGTGACGGACGGCGGCTCGGTTTCGTTTCAGATATTGAGATTGACCTCGAAAATTGCCGCGTTATTTCAATCATAATGCCGTCGGACGGGAAGCTCTTTTCGTTTTCACGGTGCGATCCGGTTCGTGTGCTTTGGTGTGACATTGAAAAAATCGGAGACGATGTGATACTTGTCCGCCGGGCTGAACGGATACCGCAGAAGTGCAGTGATAAAAAGTGCGATTGCTAATAAAAAAGCTGCCGTTTTTATTTCGCGGCAGCCTCTGCTGTTTATTGGTTATTTTTTTAATTTTGCAGTATGTTTGATGACTAACTGCTTTCTCAGTGGAAACGTCGGCTTCAGCGGCAACATCGTCCTCGGTGGTGGTGATGTGTAGGTAGGCATATACCAAAAAATCCGCCTTTGTGGACGGATCTTCATACGGTATTATATGGTATCGCGGTACTTTTTTATCAGAGCCTTAACGTCAGTCAACAGCTTTTTATCATCTGCGGTTACGGTTTCGTATTCGTCAAGACCAAGCACATACCTCGGATCAAGCTTTAATATCTGACAAATTCTGCGAAGCTGTTCGATGCTCGGCTCTTGTACATCGCGTTCAATTTTCGAGTAATTCGATTGATTCATTGGGATAAGATCGGCAACATCACGCTGTAAAAGATCGAGATCTTCGCGTGCATTTTTTATTTTTTCGCCAATTTTCATTAGAATACACCTCTCGAATGATGTTTTTCTTTATTATAACATTTTTAACTAAAACTATTGACAAAATGGCGAAAATAAACTATAATAAAAATCACAGGTAAAAAATAACTGCGAAATGCCTGTATAAGTATTTTTTAATTAAAAAGGAGAACCCAAATGAAAAAGAGAATTATTAAAACGGTTGCCATTGTTCTTTCGCTTGCACTTTGCTTTGCGCTCGGAACTTCGGCGAGCAGTCTGCTTCAAAAGATTGAGGCTTATCTCAATTATGGCATAACCGTCAAGTTAAATGGTGAAGAACAAAGAATGTACGATGCAAACGGTAAGCAGGTTTATCCTATCAGCTATCAGGGAACCACATATGTACCGATTCGTGCGGTAAGTAATATGCTTGGCATTGATGTTGCTTGGGATGGCGCAAACAATACCGTTCTTCTCGGTAAGACCGGCGAATATGCGGATTTTATCGAAACTGTAAAGCCGTATACCCAGAACTATAACGGCGCACATATGAATCATTACACGATTGCTAACGATAAACACAAGGATATAGGCGGAAAAACATACAACAACTATATTGAACTTATGGTAAACGATGCCGAGTTCTTCTATAACCTCGAAGGAAAATACGAGGAGCTTACATTCAGCACATTCTGTAATACAGACAATATCAACGGCGACTTTGTGGTGCTCAAGGTTATCGGAGATAACGACGAGGTTCTCGCAAGCATTGAGGTCAAGCCCTATGAGCTGCCAAAGGTGACAACAATTGATGTAAGTGGTGTTCAGCAGCTTTCACTGAAGCTTACCCAAGCGAAACCCGGAGAAAATGACAAATTCCTCTACATCGTAGATGCAAAGATCAAATAAAATCTCAAAAGTGCACTGAAAATTCTTCGGTGCACAATTTTTAATGTGAGTAAATGTAAAAAAACTGTAAACACAGTTGCAATATTATAAATAATGTGGTATAATATATCGGTCAGTGACCTGCGGCGGCATTGATACAAAAAATACAGCCGCGATAACACACACCGCGTGAGGTCGGAAGTTCTCGTTTTTCGAGTTTCCCGAATATGCGCAGGTGGTGGAAAAAAACTAAAGGAGGACATAAAAATGTCTGTTATCACCATTAAGCAGCTTCTTGAGGCCGGTGTACATTTCGGTCACCACACAAGAAGATGGAACCCGAAGATGGCTGAGTACATCTTCACTGAAAGAAACGGTATCTACATCATTGACCTGCAGAAGACCGTTAAGAAGTTCGACGAGGCTTATAACTTCGTTCGTGATCTCGCTGCCGATAAGGGCACTGTACTTTTCGTTGGTACAAAGAAGCAGGCTGCTGACGCTATCAAGGAAGAAGCAGATCGCTCCGGTATGTACTATGTAAACGAGAGATGGCCGGGCGGTATGCTCACAAACTTCAAGACCATCAAAAAGTCCATCAACCGTCTCATCGCTCTCGAAAAGATGCAGGAAGACGGCACCTTCGATCTCCTTCCCAAGAAGGAAGTTGCAGGTCTTCTTAAGGAAATGAACGATCTTGAGCGCAACTACGGCGGTATCAAGACCATGGACAGACTTCCCGACGCTGTATTCATCGTTGACCCCAGAAAGGAACACATCGCTGTTCTCGAAGCAAAGAAGCTCGGTATTCCGGTTGTTGCTATCGTTGACACCAACTGTGATCCTGACGATGCTGATTACATCATCCCCGGTAACGATGACGCTATCCGCGCTATCAAGCTTATC
>CAYSFT010000037.1:0-20131 GCA_964430755.1 uncultured Lachnospiraceae bacterium
TTCTCCCGGGAGAAGCTGTCGAGCGAAGCGAGACTGATGAGGGCAAACGAATAAACTACAGTTTATCCTATAAAATTTACCATATAAAAAGAGAATCGATCTGATTTTGCAGACCGATTCATATTTTTTATTTCGCGTAGTTGTAACCCATTTCGAGGGCTTTCTTGTTCTTTTCGATAAGAGCCGCTTTTGTGGGCGGAATGCCTGCGAGCATATGCTCAAGGAATGCGTCGTATTCGAAAAGTCTTGTGATCTTCAAGAGATAACCGAGTACGATCACGTTTGCCATACCGGTGAGACCTGCATCGGATGCCATTGCGGTTGCCGGGATGCCGTAAACCTCGATGTCAGCTCTGTCGCTTGTCTTGTCGATAAGCGAACAGTCGTAAATGAGCTTGCCGCCGGCGATGATCTTCGGCTCGAACTTATCAAAAGAGGGAAGATTGAGCGCGATAAGGATGTCGGGAGTTACAACAACGGGAGAACCGATCTCCTCGTCGGAAACGATGACCGAGCAGTTAGCCGCACCGCCGCGCATTTCGGGACCGTATGAGGGAAGCCACGAAACCTGAAGCTCGGAGTCCATTGCCATTTTTGCGATAGCCTTACCTGCGAAAAGGATACCCTGTCCGCCAAAGCCTGCAAGAAGAATGTTAGTAGTCATTATTCGTTTACCTCCTTGGTGGAAGTGGGGTTGAGGTCTTTAACGTCTGCATCCTTGTAAACGCCGAGCGGATAGAACGGGATCATGTCTGTCTTTACCCACTCGAGTGCCGCTTCGGGTGTCATACCCCAGTTGGTGGGGCAGGTTGAGAGGACTTCAACGATGGAAAGTCCCTTTTTGTCAACCTGATTCTGGAAAGCCTTCTTGATTGCCGCCTTTGCTTTCTTGACGTTCGGAACGGTGTTGACTGCAACACGCTCTGCATAAGCAACGCCGTCGAGAGTTGAGAGCATTTCGCAAACTCTTATCGGTGAGCCCTGAATTCTGCGGTCACGTCCGTAAGGCGAGGTTGTTGTAACCTGACCGGGCATTGTGGTCGGAGCCATCTGTCCGCCGGTCATACCGTAGATACAGTTATTAATGAAGATGATGGTGATGTTTTCACCTCTTGCGCCGACGTGAACGGTTTCAGCGGTACCGATCGCCGCGAGGTCACCGTCACCCTGATATGTAAATACGATGTTATCGGGATGAGTACGCTTAACGCCGGTTGCAACGGCAGGAGCACGTCCGTGTGCGGCTTCGATCATGTCACACTCGAAATAATTATATGCGAATACCGAACAGCCGACGGGAGCGATACCAACCGCCTTTCCGCAAAGGTCAAGCTCGTCGAGAACTTCTGCAACGAGTCTATGCACGATACCGTGTGTACAGCCCGGGCAGTAGTGGAAGGGCACGGGCGAGAGAGATTTCGGTTTATCAAAAACTACCATTTTAATTTACCTCCGATCAAAGGGTTGCGGCGAGCTTCTCGATCTCTGCGAGAACTTCGTCGGGAGAGGGAATCATACCGCCTGTACGTCCGAAGAACGAAACGGGCTTCTTACATTCGGTTGCAACCTTAACGTCATCGACCATCTGACCCATATTAAGCTCGCAAACGAGGAAATGCTTTGCCTTATCGGCAAGTGCGCCGAGCTGCTTCTTCGGGTACGGCCAAAGAGTAATCGGACGGAAAAGACCGACCTTGATGCCCTTTGCACGAGCCGCCGCGATTGCAGTCTTGCAGATACGTGAGGTGATGCCGTATGCAACGATTACGATATCTGCATCGTCACACTTGTATTCCTCATACTTAACTTCCTTTTCTGCGATCTCGTCATACTTCTTGAAGCGAGCGAGAACGGAGTTTTCAAGCTCAACGGGATCGATGAGCAGGGAGTTGATGATATTCTTCTTGCGCTTACCCTCGGTGCCGTTGGTTGCCCATGTCTTTTCGGGAACCTCACGCTTTGACATAACATCAAAGTCAACCGGCTCCATCATCTGACCGAGTGCACCGTCGGCAAGGATCATTGCAGGCATACGATAAATGTCGGCAAGGTCGAAAGCTTCGCTTGTGAGCTGTGCCATTTCCTGTACGGACGAGGGCGCAAGTACGAGAACGTGCTCGTCACCGTGACCGTTTGCCTTGGTTGCCTGATAGTAGTCCTGCTGTGAGGGCTGGATACCGCCGAGACCGGGGCCGCCGCGCTGTACGTTAACGATAACGCAGGGAAGGTCACAGCCGACTATGTATGAAATCCCCTCGCTCTTAAGCGAGATTCCGGGGGATGAGGACGATGTGAGACAGCGTGAACCTGCTGCAGCAGCACCCATGATCATGTTGATTGCGGAAATTTCGGATTCCGCCTGGAGACAAAGACCGCCAACCTTGGGCATACGCTTTGCCATGTATTCGGAAATCTCCGTCTGGGGAGTGATCGGATAACCGAAGAAATGCAGACAGCCGGATTTGATAGCCGCTTCCGCAATAGCCTCGTTACCCTTCATAAGAACTTTTTTAGCCATTTCTATTCTCCTTACTTATACGTCTTTTTCAACTTTGATAACGACATCGGGACACATAGTTGCGCACATAGCGCAGGCGATGCACTTTTCGATATCGGTCATACGTGCGGGATGGTAGCCCTTTTTGTTGAGCTTTTCGGTGTCAAGCGAGATGATCTTCTTGGGACAAGCGAGAACGCAGAGTCCGCAGCCCTTACAAAGATCTTCATTGAATGTCACTTTGTTCATTGTATTTCCTCCGTTTTTTAAATAAACTTAAAATATTTGCTTTGTTGCGTTTTTTATATAAAACACGTCGGGAACGGCGTCAAGCTGTCCGTCGAGTGTGTTTATAGCACAGGTACAAACAAGCGGCAGAGCACATTTTTCTGCAAGCTCACGACACCATTTATCGGTATCAATGATATCTGCGGCTGTTGTTTCTTCGCCTAAATTGGAATTGTTGATAATTCCTGTCACACGTAGTCGTCCCGACCACTCGATCTCGCGCAGTATAACCTCTGCATCGGGTATATCCTCCGTCAGCGGACGGTATTTGTTGACCACATACAAAAGGTCATATTCGCCGTCTTTGAAGAATCGGTTATACATACCGAGCGCGACTGCACCGTTATCTCCGCCGACGTCGAGTATCGTAACAAGTTCCCCCTCACGCACCTGTGTTTCAATCGCTCCCATAACCGATGGCGGCAGGGAAGGAATGTCCACGTTTGTGTTGGCAAAGTCGGGGTTTACGCATTTCACACCGATAGCTTCAAGCTCGGCGGTGTTGTCAGCGGCGCGGAAGTATGGGTTTACGATATCGAGGTCAACGAGCGTGACTTTTTTGCCCTCGGCGGCTTTTGCTTTGGCGAGGTTGACGGCAAAGTTGGTTTTACCTGCGCCGAAGTGTCCGCAGACGACTATTAAGTTTTTCAGATTTTTTAATGCTTCGATCATTTTGTACACCGTTTTCCTGCGATTTATTGCAAAATATGCGTTTTTATAAGCATATATTATATTATAACATATAATCAACTAAATTTAAAGAACATTTTCGAAAATTTATTTAACTTTTTTTCTTGTCGAATTGTACATATTTTACATAGGGAACTTTTACAAATTATTACGTTAAATTTTTGTGAACAGTTTGAAAAACGGATGATTTTGTGATACAATATATATAAGGGGTTTTCTGCACTTTTTGCATGAGCCCGAAGTTCGGCATAAAGGGATGGCGGCTATGGATTTTATAAGGCAATTTTTTTCCTATATGTGGAGTATTATTTCCACGATTTCGATAATTGATATCATTGATATTGCAATTGTCGCGTTTGTGTTTTATTATCTTTACAAATTTATACGCGAGAGGCGTGCAGGTAAGCTTGCCGCTGGTATACTTATATTAATGCTTGTACTGCTCATGAGCAGCCTTTTAGAAATGCACGCGATAGGTTTTATACTGACAAACGTGTTCCAGGTCGGTATCATTGCGCTTATAATCGTTTTTCAGCCGGAGCTTCGTTCTGCGCTCGAAAAGGTTGGAGCTGAGCCTCTTCGCGGACTTCGCAACATCGGAGAGGGTAAAATGACCTCATCCACGCAGACGCTTGCCTTTATCGGCGAAATAACCCAGGCAGTCTGCGATATGTCGCTTGACAAAACGGGTGCGCTGATTGTTATCGAGCGTTCAACAAAGCTTGGCGATATCATAAAGAGCGGTACCGTTATAAACGCGAATACAAACGCTTTCCTGATCCGTAATATTTTCTATAATAAAGCACCGCTTCATGACGGTGCAATGGTTATCCGTGATGAACGTATATACTCAGCAGGCTGCTTCCTGCCGCTTTCGACCAATGCCGATATAATCAAGGACCTCGGCACACGTCACCGTGCGGCAATCGGTATGAGCGAGAACAGTGATGCTGTCATCATTGTTGTTTCCGAGGAAACGGGTACGATCTCAATCGCACTTGAAGGACAGCTCAAGAGAAATTACAGCTATAATACATTGAGGTCTGAGCTAAGACGGTTGCTTGTAAGCGATGACGATACGGGCGCAAAGACCAAAAAGGTTATATCACGTTTTTCAAGAAAAGAAGATAAGTCGGAAAACAATGCAAAATCAGATGATTAAGATTTACGGGGTTTTATCGTATGGAGAATGAGAACAAGCAAATGCCCATGCCCGATGAATATGAACAGCACGTTGAAGAATCGGGCGGAGATTACAGGGTTAAAGCAAGTAAATTTCAAAATGCCGTGGCAAAGGTTCTCTGCGTCCTTGCGGCGGTTGTGCTGTGGTTTTATGCAGTCAGCACGGATACGGCTATAATTGACAAGTCGTTCACGGGAATCCCGGTTGATATACGCAATCTCGACGTGATTGATTCCGAGCTCGGACTTTCGGTTATCAGCGGTTACGGCTATACTGTTGATCTTTCAGTCAGCGGCATGAAGCCGGACGTGAACAGCCTTGCAATTGACGATATCAAAGCATATGTTGACGCGGGAAAGATTACGGAAGCCGGCGAATATTCGCTGCAGATACACGTTACCGTTCCGAGCGGCATTACGATTGACGGACAGTCTGCAAATTATGTTGAGCTTTATATTGACAAGCGTTCGGCGGTGAGCGTTCCGGTTGTGGTTGATCCGATATATTCAATCGAGGCGGCATACAAGCTGGGTGAGCCGGTGCCGAGTTTTGAAACGGTTAATGTTACAGGCCCTGAGGAAGAGCTTGAAAAGATTGAATGTGCAAAGGTTACGCTTGAGCTCGGACGCATCAGCAAATCGCTTACGGCGACGGGAAAATTGGTGCTTATTGACAAAAGCGGTACACCGATCACAAACCCGTATGTAAGACTGCAGACAAGTGAAATTTCGGTGAAGATTCCTGTTTACACCGAAAAAGAGGTTCCGCTGACGGTCGGCTATAAGCACGGATATTATAACGACAGCAACGTAAATATCACGGTGACTCCGTCAACTGTACTCTTAAAGGGCGAGCCGGATACTCTTGCCGAAATCGACGGCATACAGATCTTAGAGCTTGACGAAAAGAAAATCACCGAGGATACACTCCAGAAAAACATAGCGATAACTGTTCCCGAGGGAGTGGAAATCATCGGCAACCGCAGTGCAGATGTTGAGATAAAGCATAAAGGCACGGTTGTTCGCGATGTTGTTATTGATGCTGCAAATTTGTCGGTTATAAACACGGATGATCTCGAATATGAATTTGCATCATCCGAGATTACGGTTAAGTTCCGCGGAACTCAGCGTTCGATTCAGTTCTTGCTTGAAGATCCGGAGAATATCACTGCGACAGTGGATCTCGATTACTTAGCTAATGTTACGGGAGCGGTGTCGGTGCCGATTACCGTGTCTGTGACAAATGCACTTTCGGGAAGCGTATACGAGCTTGGCGAATATACAATTGACGTTATTATAAAGTGATATGAAAAGACAGATAATAGTTAAAAATATCAGGCTGCCGCTGACCGTGCCGATTCAGGATGCCCTTGTTCTGGCGCGGCGGCGGTTGTCGCTTGGTGACGGTGAATTTATTTGTGCCGCGCTTCATAAGCGTTCGATAGATGCCAGAAAACGAAGCGGCGAAGTGCCGAGCTTTGTTATATCTGTGATGGTTGAATGCGATATAAGCGAGAGAAAGCTTGAAAAGCTTACACGTATCAAGGACGTTGAAATAGTGCGCCGCGATGAGCTTGCCCTCGAATACGGCGAAAAAACACTCTCCTCACGCCCTGTCATTGTCGGCTTCGGCCCTGCCGGAATGTTTTCAGCGCTGATTCTTGCCGAAAACGGTTACCGTCCCATCGTCATCGAGCGCGGTGCAGATGTTAAAGCACGCAGTGCGGCAGTTGCCGAGTTTATACGAACGGGACGGCTTGATACCGAGACGAATATTCAGTTCGGCGCAGGCGGTGCCGGTATGTTCTCGGACGGTAAGCTGGTGACGCGAATAAACGATTCGCGCTGTGCGTATGTGCTCGAGCGATTTGTCGAATTCGGTGCGCCGGAAGAAATATTATGGCTTGCGAAGCCGCACGTCGGTACAGACAGACTGCTCGGTGTTGTTGAGGGAATAGCTAAGCGTATATGTGAGCTTGGCGGAGAGATACACTATAACACCAAGCTTTGCGATATTGCGATAAGCAGCGGCCACGTCAGCTCGGTTAAGGTTCAGTCGGGCGGAGCTCACTCCGATATTGAATGCGGCGCGGTTGTTTTAGCCGTCGGACACAGTGCGCGTGACACTTACGATATGCTTGCGTCGCACGGAGTTATGCTTGGAGCGAAGCCGTTTTCGGTTGGCGTGCGAGCGGAGCATCTGCAGAGCGATATTGATGCGGCACTGTATGGCGACGCGGCAGAGCTTTGCGGCAGTGACGGCAAACGCATACTTCCGCCGGGAGAATATTCGCTTTCCTACCGTGAAGCACAGCAAGGCGTTGTTTCTGATACCGCACGCGGAGTGTACAGCTTTTGTATGTGCCCGGGCGGAGAGGTTATGGCATCGGCGAGCGAAGAAGGCGGCGTTGTTACAAACGGTATGAGCAGATATGCGCGTGACGGCAAAAACGCAAATGCGGCGATAGTTGTCTCGGTGTTTCCCGAGGATATCGGTACAGGTTGGCGCGGCGGCGTTGAGTTTCAGCGAAACCTTGAGCGTGCGGCGTACACAGCGGCTGACACGGGTGAGCACGATTATCGTGCACCGCTTGAAACGCTTGGCGATTTTCTTGACGGGCGCACGTCACATTTCACCGAGCCGAGTCGAGTTATGCCAACTTACCGCAACGGTGTCTACACGCTTTGTGATATGTCATCAATACTTCCGAAGTTTATCACCGATATGTTGAAACGCGGATTTTACAATTTCGGCAAAAAGATGCGTGGCTTTGATGCACGTGACACGGTGCTCACAGGAGTTGAAACGCGAACATCCTCGCCGGTACGTATACTGCGAGGTGAAACGCTTACTGCGTCTGCAGCTGACAACCTTTACCCGTGCGGAGAAGGTGCCGGATATGCAGGCGGTATCACGAGTGCCGCGGTTGACGGTATTAACACTGCAATGCAATTGATGTGCGTATATGCGCCGCTTGACAAATAAAAATGAGCTGTTTGTTCGCAGGGGCAGGCAGCTTTTTGCTTTGATAAATTGTAGTTTAATGTTACTTAAGGCTCTCCCTTTGGGAGAGCTGTCAGCGAAGCTGACTGAGAGGGCAAATATCGGAAGGATTTCTTTTTCATTGTAAGCCCTCTCCGTCACGCCTTACGGCGTGCCACCTCTCCCAGAGTGAGAGGCTTTATAGATGCACAAACTATAATTTATTATTTTCCCCTCTTGCTTTTTCTTTCAGAATGTGATATAATATAACCAAACAAATGTTCGGGAGGCGAGATGAATGCAGAAGCTTGTTTTTCATGTTGATGTGAATAGTGCGTTTTTGTCGTGGGAAGCGATGCGGCGCGTGAAAATGGGCGAAGCCGATCTGCGTCTCGTTCCCTCTGCGATTGGCGGTGACCGTGAAACCAGGCGCGGTGTTATACTCGCTAAATCCATTCCGGCGAAGAAGTACGGCGTTAAAACGGGCGAGCCTGTTGGAATGGCACTTCGTAAATGTCCGCAGCTCGTGCTTGCTAAACCGGATTTTTCGCTGTATGTGTCATGCTCACGTGCGTTTGCCCAAATCTGCAGGAAATATGCGCCTGCTGTTGAACAGTTTTCAATTGATGAATGTTTTCTTGATATGAGCGGAACGGAGCGTGTTTATCCCGATCCGATTGCTGTTGCTCATATGATAAAAAACGAGATACGTGATACGCTCGGTTTCACCGTGAATATCGGTATCGGCGAAAACAAGCTCTGCGCGAAGATGGCAAGCGATTTTGAAAAGCCCGACCGTGTTCACACGCTTTTTCCCGAGGAAATCCCCGAAAAGCTATGGAATTTACCGGTGGGTGAGCTTTTTGGTGTCGGCAGGGCGACGGCGGAACAGCTTATTAAGCACGGAATTTATAGAATCGGTGATGCGGCGCGTTGTGATGTCAGCACTCTTGTTGCGTTTTTGGGCGTTAAGCAGGGTGAGCATATTCACAGGTGTGCCAATGGAATAGATACTTCAATTGTCCGCGAAGAAGCCGAGGAGGCGAAGGGGTACAGCAACTCAACGACGCTTGAGGAGGATGTGACCTCATACACGGCGGCGGATGCGATAATGCTTGCACTTGCGGACAGTGTGACTTCGCGTCTGCGTGCTGACGGTGTGCGTGCATACTGCATTTCGGTTTCGATAAGGACGAGTGAGTTCGTTAACAGATCACATCAGAAAAAAATATCCGAATCGACCGACGTTACGGGAGAGGTATACCGTGTGGCGGTGCGTTTACTTCGTGAATTATGGGATGGCAGGACTCCGCTTCGTCTGCTTGGACTGTCTCTGACGGAGATAGATCACGGAGATGCACAGCAGTTATCGCTTTTTCCCGATGAGGAACGTGAACGTCTTCTCGAAAAGGAACGTAAGCTTGACCGAACAGTTGACGAGATACGAAAAAGGTTCGGTTCTGACATGATAAAACGCGGCAGTACCACTGTTGACGTCGGCAAAAAGCACCGTGCCAAGGCGGATTTTGATTCGATGGAAAATTAGCATATAACATAAAAATGGGTTGCCTTTTTTCGGACAACCCACGTTTTTTATTCACTTACCATAACCGCAACGCCGTCCGGGATGACGGTGACTGATGCGTTTTTATTGCCGAGTGTGTTTTCTGCGATAAGCATTGCTTCCTCAATTGAATGAGCCGGTGTCATGTGCATATTTTGTATCATGTCGTCGGGTGAATCGGATATGTAAATGACGGTCGCTTTTTTGAGTACGCGCAGGAAAATCTGTGTTTGCCACTGATCGGGTACTGTTTCATTTCTTGAGCGTGAGAGGAAAATCTGCATCGTTTTATCAATGTCACGCTCATCTGCGAGCTGACGGTAAAACTGCTCACCGCCGTGACCGTCGTTTGACTTTGCCAGCATGATGATAACACCGCCATCACGTACAGTTGCTTCTGCGGCGGTCATTCCCTTGACAGCCTGATAGATGTTCTGATCAAGCGGATATCCGCCGTTTGTTGTGATAACGATATCGGCAGGCTGTGCTTTTACCTGACACAGGCTTGACAAAAATTCGCAGCCCTTTTTATGTGCGGCTTCGACGTCACCTGCAACTGCGAAGATCGGACGCTTGTTTTCGTCAATAACGACATTTACGATGAACGCAAGCTTGGCGCACTTGGCTGCCCACAGCATATCGTTGTGTATCGGGTTGTTCTCGAGTATACCTATGCGTGCGCTCGGATGTGCAATGAACTCCGAGCAGTGGTTTGCGAGAACCGCTTCACGGCTTGCAATACCGGAAGTACGCTCTTTCTTCCGCCTGAAAAGCCTGCGAAAAAGTGCGGCTCGATAAAACCTTCCGAAACGAGCAGGTCGGCTTCGTGTGCAAGTCTGTTTATAGAAAGTGTGCCGCCGGAGGGAAGCGTTCCGATATTCACGAGATTGTCCTTATCGGCGCAGTCGTGTACGATGATTTTTTCGTTATTTACGATCTCATCACCGAATTTTTCACGAAGCTCGCCGATAGTCGTTCCTCGGTGACATCCCGTTGCGATGAGTATGGTTATATCGGCATCGGGATTGCCGCGGCGTATCTCCTCAAGCATCGGTGGGATTATAACCTTGCTCGGTACGGGACGTGTATGATCGCTTGCAATGATGACGATCTTGTTTTTGCCGCGTGCAAGCTCATAAAGCGGTGCACAGTCAACCGGATTTGCGAGTGCATCGCGGATAAGTGTTTCCTCGCTGACCTCGGGTTTATATCCGTGCAGTTTTGAGGTGAGCACTCCGGCAAGACGTTCGTCGGGGATGGTTGCGTTTATATATTCTTTTCCGTAAGGAAGGTTTATTGTTGCCATACGTGAATCTCCTTTTTGGTATTTACTATATTTTAGCACACTGTGAGCGGTTTTGCAAGAGGTACAGACAATAAAAATTCCCCCGAATTGAACGGGGGATAAATTATTATAAGCTATCAATATGCTTGAGGAGTGCTTCACGAAGCTTCTGCGGATCGCAGTTGCCTTTAAGCTCCTTCATGCATTTACCGAAGATTGCAAGAAGTGCCTTTTCCTTGCCGCCCTTGAAATCGGCAACGGCCTTGGGATCGGCTGCAACGGCTGCCTTGATGACTTCATCCATCTTGCCGGTGTCGTTGGAAACGATATAACCGTTTGCCTCGGCATATGCGGCAGGATCAATTGCTGTTTCGGAGTCGAACATTTCCATAAGGATCTTCTTTGCGTTTCCGCGGTTGACCTTACCGTCCATACAGAGCTTTATAAGCTCGCCGAGCGATTTTCCGTCAAGCTTCAGCTCGTCAACGGTCATCTGCTTGCGGTTCAAGATGTTCATGCAGTCCGAAATGAGCCAGTTTGCAACCTCTTTTGCAGAACCGCAGACCTCATATGCCGCTTCAAAGCAGTCACAGAATGCACGGCTTGCGGTGAGCAGATCGGCATCATATTCGGTGAGTCCGAGCTCATCAATATAACGTGCGCGCTTGATTTCGGGGAACTCGGGAAGCGATGCCTTAATTCCGTCGTACCATGCGTCATCAATAACGACGGGCATGATGTTAGGATCGGGGAAATAACGGTAATCGCCCGCAGTTTCCTTGTTACGCATCGCGTAGGATTTGCCCTTGACGTCATCCCAGCGGCGTGTTTCCTGAACAAGCTCCTCGGTACCGTTTTCGATTGCGTCAATGTGACGTGCAACCTCATATTCAATCGCACGGGTGATTGCGGTCAGCGAGTTCATGTTCTTCATCTCGGTGCGAACGCCGAGCTTATCCGAGCCCTCGGGACGAACGGACAAGTTAACGTCGCATCTCATCGAGCCCTGCTCCATGCGGCAGTCCGATACCTTTGCGAAACGCAGAAGTGAGCGCAGACGCTCAAGGTAAGCGATTACTTCCTCGGCGCTCGAAAGGTCGGGCTGTGAAACGATCTCGATAAGCGGTACACTCGTTCTGTTGAAGTCAACGAGGGATGTGTCTGTCCAATCGTCGTGAACGAGCTTACCTGCGTCCTCCTCCATGTGGATCTGCTTGATTCTTATTGACTTTTTGCCCTTGGAGGTCTCAATATCAACAAGACCGTTTACTGCAACGGGTGCAAACCACTGTGTTGTCTGATACGAGCAGGGAAGATCGGGATAGTAATAGCTCTTTTTATCAAATGTTGTGGTACGGTTAATGTGACAGTTAAGCATCATACCGGCAGTCATACCGAGGTCAACGACGTGCTTGTTAACAACGGGAAGCATACCGGGCATACCGCAGCAGGCAGGACAAACATGATCGTTCTGTTCGCCGCCGAATTTAGCGGAGCATGAGCAGAATATTTTCGATTCGGTTGCAAGCTCAACGTGAACTTCCAGACCGATGACAGTCTCGTATCTCATTTATTTGCCCTCCTCTATGATTTTTGCCGCTTCAAACAGCGTATTCTCCGAAAATGCCTTGCCGATGAGCTGTACGCCGCCTGCAACGACCGTCGGAAGTCCAGAAATGGAAGCAGGTGCGGTGTAAAGTGCCTCGTCAAAGGAGATATACTTGTTTGCGCTTATATCGGCTTCGGTATATGTCGCCTTCGAGCAGGCAGGGATGATCACTGCGTCATACTCTGTGTGGAGAGCTGCAAAGGCTTCGATTATCACTCTGCGAAGGCGGAGCGACTTATCGTAAACGGGCATATAGTTATCATCGGAGAGCGTTTCCGAGCCATAGAGAATTGCGGTTTTTGCAAGCTCTCCGAAAGCTTCGGTGCGGCTGTTTGTATAAAGCTCACCGATTGTTTTGTAGTTTTCACTTCTGTGGCCGTACTTAACGCCATCATAACGCGACACGTTATTGCAAAGCTCGGCACACATGAGTATTCCCCAAGCAGTTTTTGCATATGCGAGAACGTCGCAGTCGATCTCTTCGACGGTAACGCCGGCAGCGGTGAGTGACGCTTTTACTGCATCAAGCTTTGCGGCGGTGTCTGCGTCGATATCCTTGGTGAGCGATTTGATAACTGCCACTTTCTTGAGTGATGCAGCGGAAGATTTAACAAGCTCACACTTTTCTTCGGGAAGCGAAGTACCGTCCTTATCATCGTGACCGACGATGGAAGCGAGTACAGCCTTGCAGTCGGAAACGGTCTTTGCGCTAACGCTTACAGTCTCACCCGAGCAAGCCGCAGGGATCGTACCGTAACGCGATACTGTGCCGTATGTGGGCTTAACGTAAACAAGATCGCTCATGGCAGCCGCACGGCGTCCTGCACCGTTTACATCGAGTCCGACCGCCGCGAGTACATCGCCCGATTTAACGAGCTCTGCAGATGCGCTGACGAGATTGCCCTTACCGTCGGTGACTGCACCGTAGTATGATGTTTCACCAACAAGGTCGATGCCGAACTCGCCGACGTTTGCCTTACCTGCGATGGCGTAGCCTGCCTTTGTGAGCTTTTCGATAATATCTGCGCCGAAAAGGCTCATATAGTTATCAAGCATCATCGAGCCGCCTGTTGTCGGCAAATCGCTTGTGAGTATCATATCATCGAGGACAACAGCCGGAGAAGTAACATTTTCATTTTTTGCTAAATAAAGTTTCATTTTATACCCTCCGTTATTCAACCAGACGCGGTACCTGCCAATAACCCTCGTACGATTCGGGTGCGGATTTCTGAAGCTCGTCACGTGTGAAAAGCTTGATCTCCTTGTCCTCGCGTACAACGGTTTCCATCGGCATAACGTGTACCATGCGCTCAACATTTTCCGTGTCAACTGCGCCGAGAGCGATTATATCCTCATTGCGTGCAGTGAAAAATGCGAGTACGTCGGCTTCTTCTTTCTCTGTCAGTGCAAGCTGATTGAGCTTTTGGAGACGTTTAAAGGATTCTTTATCGGTTATAAGCATATAATTTCATCCTTTCGTTTATGGGTGTGAATCTTTGAAAAATCAGTCACGAACCTTGATGTGAACCTCACGGAGCTGCAGCTCGGTAACCTCACCGGGTGCGCCCATCATGAGATCCTGTGCGTTTCCGTTAAGCGGGAATGCGATTACGTCGCGGATGGTTTCCTCGCCTGCGATGAGCATTATCATACGGTCAACGCCGGGTGCCATACCTGCATGAGGAGGAGCGCCATAGCTGAATGCGGTGTAGAGTGCGCCGAACTTTGCCTTAACGTCCTCTTCGCCGTATCCTGCGATCTCGAATGCCTTTTTCATGATCTCGGGATTGTGGTTTCGAACAGCACCCGAGGAAAGCTCGACGCCGTTACATACAATGTCATACTGATATGCGAAAATATCAAGCGGATCCTTATTCATGAGTGCGTCCATACCGCCCTGAGGCATCGAGAAGGGATTGTGTGTGAAATCTATTTTACCCGTTTCCTCACTCTGTTCATACATCGGGAAGTCAACTATGAAGCAAAATTCAAATGCATCTTTATTGATAAGGTTGAGTTCATTTGCGATCCATGTGCGCATCTGACCTGCGAGTGAGTTGATAACATTCGGAGCGTCACTGATAAAGAAGATGGAGTCGCCCTCTTTAACGCCGCAAAGTGCGGTGAGCTCTGCCTTTTCTTCGTCAGAAAGGAACTTCGCGATCGGGCCCTTGTATTCGCCGTCCTCGAGAGTGATATAGCCGCAGCCGAACTTCATGCCGATGCTGCGTGAATAAAGGTCGATTGCCTTTTCAAACGCCTTTTTGCCGTCACCGTCGCCGTCCTTCTTAACGAGATAGTTTGCAACGATACCGCGTACAAGCTTATTCTTAAAGGGAATTGTACGTCCGTTGATTTCGAGGAAATCGTGAGAAGCGAAGAAGCCTGTGAGATCCTTGATTTCGAGAGGGTTACGAAGGTCGGGCTTGTCGGTACCGTACTTGAGCATCGACTCTGCAAACGGAATGCGCTTGAAGGGCGGTGCTGATACGGGCTTATCGGAGAACTTCTTGAAGGTGTTATAAACAACCTTTTCCGCAACCTCGAAAACGTCCTCCTGGGTTGCGAACGACATTTCGAAGTCGAGCTGATAGAACTCTCCGGGCGATCTGTCCTGACGTGCGTCCTCATCGCGGAAGCAGGGAGCTATCTGGAAATAACGGTCGAATCCCGAAGTCATCAGAAGCTGCTTGAACTGCTGGGGAGCTTGAGGCAGAGCATAGAACTTACCCTTGTGCTTACGGCTGGGAACGAGATAGTCACGTGCGCCCTCGGGTGAAGATGCAGTGAGGATAGGAGTCTGAATTTCGAGGAATCCGAGCTCTTCCATCTGCGAGCGGAGATAGGAAAGTATCTTCGAGCGAAGAACGATATTATCGTGAATCTTTTTGTTGCGAAGGTCGAGGTAACGGTACTTGAGACGTACTTCCTCACGTGTTTCCGTGGAAGTGTCAATTTCAAAGGGAAGATTGAGTTTTACCGGTCCGAGGACTTCAATCTTATCTGCGCGTACTTCGATCATACCGGTTGCGAGCTTTGCGTTAACGGTTTCAGCATCGCGCTCGGTTACGTTGCCCTCAACGAGGATGACTGTTTCCTTGGGCATACCTGCGATCATCGAGTCATCGTTAACGACGATCTGTGTGATGCCGTAGTGGTCGCGCAGGTCAACGAAAAGTACGCCGCCGTGGTCACGAACGGTGTCTATCCAACCGGTGAGAGTGACCTTTTCGCCGATGTTTGCTTTAGTGAGTTCATTACAGGTGTGTGTTCTTAACATGGTATATTCCTCCATATAAAATTGTGGTGATGTATGGACAAAAACAAAAAACCGTCCTCGCCCAAAACATGGGACGAAAGACAGCTTCCGCGATACCACCCAAATTGACCGTTTCCGGTCCACCTTAATTAAAATCTTGACGCGATCAACGTGCGGTTCTACTTACGGTAAATACACCGTTTTCTTCCGCAGGCTCCGAAGTGTTTTTCACGTGCGGCTTGCTGCCGTCTTACACCAACCGACGGCTCTCTGCGAGCTTACCGTGCGTTACTCTCTTCATCACAGCACTTATGCACTATATAGTATAGCATCTTTTTTGCACGATGTCAAGGCTTTTTTCAGAAAAAACTTATGTAAAATGTGACCTTAAGGGCAAAATATTCCGTGGTGTTTTCAGAGTTAAATGCTCTTTTTTGAAAAAGTTAAAATATTACTGTTATCAAGCGGATGATCAAGATGGACACCGTTTGCGTTGGCGCGCCGAAAGTTGCTTGGCGATATGCCTGATTTATTCTTGAAAAAGCGCGTAAATGATGATGCTGATGCAAAGCCGCAAAGCGAGGCGATTTCTTCCATACAGTATGATGTGCCGGCTAAAAGTAAAGATGCACGCTCATATATCTTTTGCGACAGATATTCTGTAAGAGTGATGCCTGTTCTCTCTTTAAATAAATGACAGAGATAATATTTGCTCATATGCATGGCATTACTGATTTCAAGAAGCGAGGTCACACCGTTTTTTTCGGTGACTATATTCAGAATCTGCTGCAGAACGGTGTCATGCATATTGTTCTTCTGCGTATGAGAGAGCGAATAACAAAGATGCAGAAGCTCTAAAAGATATCCGTGTGCAAAGCCGACACTGCCTTGGCTATCACTACCGCACAGAGTGGATATTATTTCATAAAGCTCTGCAATTCTCTTGCAGTCTGCCGTGGGGATTGGCGGTGACTGAAGCAGATATTCAACCTCGGATTCGAGGCCTGCCATGCGGCAAAAGTTAAAGAATGAATCTGCCTCAATAACGATTTTATTGCGCTCATATTCATCGCAGTTATCAGGATGAACGATATGCGGCTTTCTTGCATCAATGATGTATAGATTTTGCTGTTCTAAAATATAAGATGCATCGTTCTTTAAAACAGTACCGCTGCCGCTCAGAACTTGAATTAATTCGATTTCATTGTGGGTGTGATTTCGTGTGACAAAATTATCGGGACCTTTTAAACGGAAAAAATATTCGTTTATTTTCATTAAATCACCTCCTATAAACCATTATACAGCAATTTGAGATATTTTTCAAGCAATTTCTGCTATTTATTTCTTTTTTTTATTATGATATAATAATTTTATAATTAAAATACTTATACGGGAGGTATATAAGTTATGAATAAGCAGGACAGTTCATTTATTCCGCCTCGGTTTACATACGAGAAATCAGACGAATTTGCACCGGAGGGAAGACTCTGGCAGAGTGCCCCGTCTGCGGCTATGACAGAAAAGGGAAGGATTTTCTGCGTTTACAGTGCTGACAATAAATCGGCAGGCGAACATACGAGTAATTACACAATCTGCGCGTACAGTGATGATAACGGAATTAATTTTAAGCTTGCTTTTTATGCGTGGCACGAATATAAGGTACGTGTGAGCGAAACACTTCTTTTTATGAGTCCGGAGGGAAAGCTTTACCATTTTTGGACGCAGAACAACGGCTATTTCGACGGACGCGGCGGAGTCTGGTGTGCGGTTTGTGATGAGCCGGATGCTGATGTTCCGAAATTCGGTGAGGCAAGGCGTATTTGTGATGGCTGTATGGCTGACAATCCCGTCGTTATGAAAGATGGCAGATGGCTGTTCGGAGCTTCCGTATGGACTCATATAAAGGCTGAATCTCATCCGTTGCCGGAATATGAAAAAGCTTCGCTGTGGCAATCGCTTGACAGAGGACAGACGCTTACATACCTTGGCGGCGTTGTTGACCCAACCCCGAGCTTTACGGAAAACAGTGCTTTCGAAATGGCCGACGGCAGGCTTTGTATGCTTTTTCGAACAAAGAGCACAGTAGGCCCGGAGCTTGGCGGCATAGCACATTCCTTTTCATCCGACGGCGGAAAAACATGGACACAGAAGGCTTACTCTCCGCTAAAGACGCCTGACGGTGAATTTGATACGATCCCGTCGAGATTTATGGTGCAGCGCTTTCCCTCGGGCGCACTGCTTTTGGTGACACATTACCGTCCCGAGGATAGAAAACGCAGTAACCTTGCTGCGCTTATTTCCGATGATGACGGCGAAACATTCTGTGCCGCACTTTTGCTTGACGAGCGTGATCGGATCTCGTATCCATCGGGAAACATCACGAGGGATGGACGGGTAATTCTCGCATATGACCGTGAACGGACCGGAGCAAAGGAAATTTTACTTGCTTCATTTACAGAAGAAGATATTAGACGTGGAAGCTTTGGGGACGGCTCATATACGAAAAGGATTGTCAGCACCGGCGGCAAGCCATACGGCGTATGATAACGGAGGAAACAGCGTGAAAAATTTTACAAAAAAGCTATCTGAAACGGGAATAATCCCTGTAATATGCCCGGAGTGTGCCAAAGAAGCGGACACTCTTATGAGAGCAATTGAGAATACACCGATAGGTGCAGTTGAAATTACACTTCGTCATCCGTATGCACCCGAGGCGATCGCGAGAATACGTCAGGCGTGTCCGTCGGTTGTAGTTGGTGCCGGAACTGTTGTTAACGATGATTTACTTAAAGCGGCGATTTCGGCTGGAGCTGCCTTTTGCGTATCGCCGGGATTTGATGAGAGGCTTGTTTTGCGAGCCGCAGATGCCGGAATGCTGTTTTTGCCCGGATGTGCGACACCGAGCGAGATTCAGAAGGCGGTATATATGGGACTTGATACGGTCAAATTTTTCCCGGCGGAATGCAGTGGCGGAACAAAAGCCCTCAAGCTGTATGCAGGAGCATTTAAGGGCGTAAAATTCGTTCCGACCGGCGGAATTACTATGGATAATCTCGGTGATTATTTAAGTTGTTCAAATGTTGCGGCGTGCGGCGGCAGCTTTATGGCTCCGCGTGATATGTTTGAAAATGGCGACCACCAAGGAATACATGAGCTTATAATGCGCTGTACTGAAATTAAAAGGACGGTGGCGAAATGAAAATTACGGGATTTGGAGATTATCTGATACATTTCAGTCCAATGTGCGGCGAGCGATTTGTGCAGGCAGAGCTTATGCATATGAATTTTACCGGCGCTGAAGCAAATGTCTGTGCTGCTTTGTCATTCTGGGGCGAAAAAACAGAGTTTGTCACTCGTCTGCCCGAACATATTCTTGCGCGCCGTGCCGTAATGTCGCTGTGCGGTCTTGGCGTTAACATGGAGCATATATCTTATGGCGGCGAACGCATGGGTGTATACTATCTGGAAAACGGCGCATCCCTAAGACCTTCTGCGGTTATTTATGACCGCAAATATTCAAGCTTTACAGAAGCTTCTTTTGAGGATTTTGATTGGGATGCGATTCTCTCTAATACAGATATACTGTATCTCACCGGAATAACTCCTCTGCTCTCTGAAAATTTATTTGCCTGCTGTGAAAAATTGCTTTCGGAGGCTGTGAATCGGTCGATAAAGGTGGTATATGATGTGAATTACCGTCCGACGCTATCATCTGCTGAGAAAGCCGGAGAGGTTTTGAGGCGATTTGCACCGTATATTACTTGTCTTATAGGAAATGAAGAACATTTTCGTATGCTTCTCGGAATTTCATCGAAGCTTGACGACGAGCACAGGTATGAGCGTTTGCATGAGACGACCGAGAAATTGCGTGAACAATTGGGTACGGAAAAAATTGCCATAACGGTCAGACGTACCCCTTCTGCCGATGAAGCGATAGTATATGCGTCATTTTTCGATGGAACTGATTTTGCGGTAAGTCCTGTATACAATCCGAGTGTAACCGACCGGGTTGGAAGTGGCGATGCTTTTTCGGCAGGACTCATTTACAGTATGATACACAAGTATAATGCAGACGAGGCTATCAGCTTTGCCGCTGCCTCAAATGCGATAAAGCACACGGTACTTCGCGATTTTAACCTCTCGGATGTGTCGGAAATACGAAATATTATGTGCGCCGGCAGAGCGGATGTTAGAAGATAAATTTTATAGAATAATGACCGCCGGCTGAGTCGGCGGTTTTGTTGTAGCCCCAAAAATGTATCCTTGCCCCGATAAAAAACGCCACACCGTGTTATAAACGGCATGGCGTGAAATTATTTACAAAGCTTTGAAAAAATTATTATCTTCCGCAGCGAGGACAAGGCTGACCGTCCTGCTTGGGAGCACCGCAGTTAGCGCAGAATGCAGTAGGCTGAGGAGCAGGATTGTTCATGATAGGACGAGCGGTATATGTGGGAGCCGGTGTGGTATCCTCAATGCCGCCAATCTTCTTAACATTCTTGTTGAGTTCAATAACGTTCTTAACAAGGAGAACAAACATGATGCTTGCTTCGTAAATGATACGAATGAGGATAGGGCCGAGGATCATTGTAAGCAGACCCCAACCGCCTTGCCAGCTGTATCCAACCCAATCGTTTCCGGTAACCATGAAGAGCATGAAGAATCCCTGGAAAATCACCCATGCTGTGAAGAATATGTAGAGAGCCTGCAGAATTTTTTCAAGTATAAGAACCTTGAAGGTGAGCAGATTGTGAACGAAAGAACCGAACCCATT
>CAYSFT010000038.1:0-20081 GCA_964430755.1 uncultured Lachnospiraceae bacterium
TGCGCCGTATTTGCGTGAATACGAGTTCTTGGCGATAAGAGCCGCGGCTTCGTCAGTCCACGAGAACTTGATATCGCGCTCGGAGAGTGCATCACGAAGCTCGCCAAGCATGATAGCGGCAATGCGTGCAAAGTCATCCTCCTCGAGCGGACGGAAGGTGATGATCTCGTCAATACGGTTGATAAACTCGGGACGGAGAAATTCTGAGAGGGATTTTTCGGTCTTGTTTTCGGCAAGTGATGCGCCCTCCATTCCAAAGCCTGCACGCGCCGAGCCGACGGACGAGCCTGCATTCGTTGTCATAACGAGGATAGTGTTTGAGAAGTCAACAACTCTGCCGTGAGAATCTGTGATCTTTCCGTCGTCGAGGATCTGGAGAAGAATGTTAAGCACGTCCGGATGCGCCTTTTCAATCTCGTCGAGGAGTACGACAGAATAAGGATGACGGCGTATTTTCTCGGTCAACTGACCTGCCTCGTCGAAGCCGACATAGCCGGGAGGTGAGCCGATGATCTTTGAAACGGCGTGCTTTTCCATATATTCGGACATATCGACACGGATGAGTGCATCGGGAGTGTTGAAAAGATCGCGCGCAATGGTTTTGACAAGCTCCGTTTTACCAACGCCTGTCGGACCTGCGAAGATGAACGATACCGGTTTGCGCTTTGATGTAACGCCTGCACGTCCTCGTTTGATTGCTCGAACAACTGCGGATATTGCCGCATCCTGACCGATGATATGCTCCTTGATGCGCGACTCTAACTTATCAAGACGCAGGAACTCATTCTCGGTGATGCTTGTTGCCGGAATACCCGTCCAGATTTCGATAACATCGGCTAAATGCTCGTTTGTAAGGGCAGGCTTGATTTCGCTTGCAGGACGAAGCTCGTCGGCTTTTTCGGAAAGGTTGATTTCCTCGGTTTTAAGCTCGGCTATCTGGCGGTAGCGTTCCTCATCGGGAAGCTCGGATGTACCTTGTTCGAGCGCTTCGAGCTTTGTACGTGCTTCTTCAAGCTTGCCGGAAATTATATTAAAATCGGCGAGTGCAGTGTTTGCAAGGGAAACGTGCGCCGCAGCCTCGTCAATAAGGTCGATTGCCTTATCGGGAAGAAAACGGTCTGTGATATAACGCTCGGAAAGCGTAACTGCACGGCGTGCGATATCATCGCTTATGGTAACGCCGTGGAAATCTTCATAGTAATGCTTTATGCCGCGGATGATCTCATAGGATTCTTCGATTGAGGGCTCGTTGACCATAACAGGCTGGAAACGTCTCTCCAGCGCGGAGTCTTTTTCGATATGCTTACGGTACTCATTCATGGTTGTTGCACCGATGACCTGAATTTCACCGCGCGAAAGCGCCGGCTTCAGGATATTTGCGGCGTTCATTGCGCCCTCGGCTTCACCGGCGCCGACTATGTTGTGTACCTCGTCGATAACGAGTATTACATTGCCTTGCTCCTTAACCTCGCCAATGAGTCCCTGAATACGCGACTCAAACTGTCCTCTGAACTGCGTACCTGCAACAAGGGCAGTGAGGTCAACGAGATAGACCTGCTTGTCTGCAAGTCTTGCGGGAATATTACCCTCGGCAATTTTGAGAGCGAGAGCTTCTGCGATGGCAGTTTTACCGACACCGGGTTCGCCGATAAGACAGGGATTGTTTTTCTGACGGCGCGAGAGAATCTGTATCACGCGGTCAAGCTCACGCTCACGTCCGACGATACGGTCAAGCTTGCCGTCACGTGCGGATGCAGTGAGATTTTTGCAGTAATTTGTCAGATATTTTAGCTTCGAAGGTGCGCCCTTCGGCTTATCGTTATGCTTTGGCGAAGCTTTTTCCTCGCCTTTTTTCTGGGGCTTGCCGAATCCGAAATTGTCAAAGAGTTGTGAGATGTTGATAGACGGTGCACGTCCGGCGCTGTCATCCTCATTTGAATCCTGCTCGGCGGCGACAAGCTCGGTCATTTTTTCTGTCATATCTTCAAGCTCATGGTCAAGCTCGTCTATTGAATCGGGAGAAACTCCCATCTTTTCGAGAATATCGTTTACAGGCTTGATGCCGAGCTCCTTTGCGCATTTAAGACAAATACCCTCGGTTACGGTTTCGCCGTTTTCGATTTTAGTGACGTATACCACAGCCACGCGCTTGTGGCATCTTACACACATTTCCATTGATTAAGGTTCCTTTCTTGCTTGTGCGATTGTTTAATTGAAATTCAGTATGATCAAGTTGTTGTTTTTTAAGAATTTGAGAACTATTGATCTGTCAATTATATCCTTGTTGAAGACAGTGTTGTTTATGGAATCAAATGCTTCTATGAGTCCCACTGCGATGTTTGCGATGACTAATACTGTTATAACTGCGCTTGCGATTCCGAAAAGGAGTCCCAAAAATTTATTAAGCCTTCGCAGTACGGGAAGCTGACATATGCGGTCGAGTATAAACGTAAAGATTCGCAGCAGTACAAGTGCCGCTATAAAAACTATTATTGTCGCCAGGACTTTACTTATAGCCGCAGAGGTCGGGTGAGCGATTTTTTCTGAAATAGCATTGATAGCCTCGCCCTCATTCACGCTTGAAGCCACGTTGTCGTTGTAATAGCCCTCTATTACGTCAAATTCAACCTCGAATCGGTCGAGTATATCCTGCAGTGCCTTTGGAGACTCTGAAAATATATCTGCTACACGGAAGCTGTTTTCGCCGTCGAAAATCAGATCGGAAAGTGATTCTTCGATAATTTCCGAAACTCCGCTTTTGATGAAACTGTTATTAAGCCATGCCGCAACGGGATTTGTGAAAATGAAGACTGCGACAACTGCCAGTATCAGCGAGGCAAAATGCATCACTGAACGGACAAATCCGCGCGAGATTCCCAGATATATTGCCGCGGCGGCACAGAGAAGTATTATAAGATCAATTATCAGATTCATTGTGTATCTCCATCATTTTGTTCTGTTGATGCAGCGGTCGTTTCGGGGGTGGCTGTTGTGTCCGCTGTATCTGTTGTATCTTGTGTATTTTCTGTGTCTGTTGTATCTTTTGCGTCTGTTGTGTCAGCGGTATCGGTCGGAGCGGTTGTATCGTTAGGAAGTGTTGTATCTGTGTTATCATTGCCGCTAATGCGATCGAAATAGTTTTCCTCAAACGAATTGAGATCATATGTGAGCGCGTAATTTTTCAGCGCAACGAGAACCGACTCCGGCGTCGGGACAATGATGTCTATAGCCTCGGCGGACACCTCCATTGAACCGATCTTTTTGTTGATAAGATTGATTCGTGTGAGCGTGGTTCCCGTGAGGATGAATATGTATTCGCCGCTGTCGTCAGAATCAATTGCGATCAGCTTTCCTTCAAGCTCACCGTCGTATATGAGACGTCCGTTTATATCATAGATGAATGTGTGATAATTGTTTCCGATGACTGCATTCGAATATATCACACTCAGATATTTTCCGGAAAAATGTGACATTGCCGGCTGAGCGGAATGTTTATATGCTTTTATTGTTTTAAGATCGTTGTCGAGGAATGATATACCCTCGTCTGTGACAACGCAAAGACCGTTTTCGGTATAATAGAGTGAATAACCGAGTCCGTCAAGCGTACAGGCTGCAGCAGACGTATCAGCACCGGGAGCGATAAGCTCGAGGTTTGTATAGAATTTTCCGCCAGCTGCTCCGGCAGTCATAACGGCGATTTGTGATCCGTCTGACTTAAGCTCGATTCCCATAAGATGGTCATTTTTGAGGATACGTGTAACCGGCTCGAAATCGCTGTTATATAGAGTTATCGCTGTGCGGTATTCTCTTGACGACGATGCTATGGCAAAGGAGCCGTCGTTTGCGATGGAACCGTCGGTTATCGGATATTCGCTTGTTCCCTCATAGAGCTTTGTGAAGGTGTTGAGAATCGTGAATGCATTGCCGTCGAGGTCATAGCACAGGGCAAAGCGATTGCTGATTTTTAAAACCGGAGATACGTATTTGATATCCTCAGCCATGATCTGGTTTCCTCGTGCATCGTAGAGAGCGTAACCCTCGGGAGAGAGCGTACAAAGGTCGCCGATGAAAAGATCAAGCCTGTTCGGGTCGCCCGATGGATAGTTGATCTTCGAGGCGGTTATTGATGTTTCTGTATTTGTAAAGCTGATGAATTTAAGAAGATAGCGCAGGTTTTCGAGGGTGATGTCATCTCTCATAAACGTGAATGAAAAAAGCAGAAAAACGACAAGCAAAAGCGCTGTTATATGTTTTGCCGCACGGTATTTTCCCGAAACCGCTTTGTAATACGGTTCAACTGCCGGAGCTTGGGGATTTGGCGCGGTGACTTTATCGGTGGGCTTTGGGGCGGTGTGCCTGACCGGTGCGTTTGGCATACTGACACTCCTTTTATAGCATAAATATAATAACTATAATATTATAACAAAAATTATTAAAATATAAGCGTACATAGTATGACGGGATTGTGAACGGTATGTTAATATTGATTTTGGAGACAAATATTTCAAAAACGTGATGACAAAACATTTGTTTTGTGGTATAATGTTCCTGTACTTACAGACAGAAAATAAAGATCCGAAAGGGGACAAACATATGAAAACCTTTCTCGTCGTTGACGGCAACAGCATCCTTAACCGTGCATTTTACGGCATACGACCGCTGACCACCCGCGAGGGACTCCACACAAACGCCGTATATGGCTTTGTTAACATCCTGCACCGCAATATCGAGGCGGTGAATCCCGATGGCTTTGCGGTTGCATTTGACCTTCGTGCGCCGACCTTCCGACATAAAAAGTTTGACGGATATAAGGCAACGAGAAAGGGTATGCCTGAGGAGCTTGCCATGCAGCTTCCTTATGCGAAAAAATGTGCCGAAGCGATGGGTGCACGCGTGATTACTCTCGAGGGCTATGAGGCGGATGATATACTCGGTACCGTTGCAAAAATGGCGTCTGATTCGGGCGATAAGGCGTATATACTTACGGGTGACCGTGATTCGCTCCAGCTTATTGACGAAAATGTCACTATACTACTTGCAACAAACAGTGATACAGTTCCGTTTGACACTGCGAAATTCACCGAAACCTACGGCATCACGCCCGACAGATTCGTTGACGTAAAAGCGCTCATGGGCGACAGCTCGGATAATATTCCCGGCGTTCCCGGAATCGGCGAGAAAACCGCCTTCAAATTGATTGGTGAGTTTGCTGATATAGACGGGGTTTACGCTAATCTTGAAAGCCCTGATATCAAGGCAGGGCAACGTCAAAAACTTGTTGACGGCAAGGAAAGCGCATATATGTCAAAATGGCTTGCAACGATTATTAAAGATGCGCCGATCGGTCTGACGCTTGACGAGATTGCGGGAAGCGCGGAACGTGCAGACAAAGCTCGCTCGGAACTTCTTGAAGTTTTCACAAAGCTTGAATTTTCCGCACTTATCAAGCGTTTTGAACTTGAAGATGCAGCGCTGTGTGAGTGTTCGGAAAAAGGCAGCGATACTCGGTGTAAGGTGACGTGTGATACTTTGCAGGAAGCCGCAGAGGCTGCACTGAGGCATGGTACAAATCTTGCTGTATTTGTCGGTGACGAGGTTTCGCTTGCAGCTGATGAAACGCATATATATACCGCAAAAAGCGAGGGACTTCGTGAGGCTCTGATTTCGCTTCATAAGCGCGGCGTGAAGCTCTTTGTTTACGATTCAAAATCGCTCTATCAAAAGTATTCACTCGCGGAGGAATTTGTGTTTGACTGTGATGCAATGCTCGCTGCGTATGTGGTTGATCCGACCGATAATCATATGGAGCCGGAGCGGCTGAAGCTGCGTTTCCTCGGGGATTCATCCGAGGGCTTTGACGCGGTTGATCTCTTTGCGCTGACAACAGAGCTTTTGCGCATTATTGACGAGCGCGGACAGGCGTCACTTCTTTATGATATTGAAATGCCGCTTGCCGCCGTACTTGCACGTATGGAGAGCGCAGGATTCAAAATAGATCTTGGTGGACTCAATGAGTTTTCCGAGATGCTCGGTAATGCCGCAGAACAGCTTGCAGAGCGTATATATTTCCTCGCAGGCTGCGAATTTAACATAAAATCTCCCATACAGCTTTCTGAGGTGCTTTTTGAGCGTCTCGGTTTTCCGCACGGTAAGAAGAACAAAAACGGAAGCTATTCCACGAGCGCCGATATACTTGAAAAGTTAGCTCCGTATCATGAGATCGTCGCCGCGATTCTTGATTACCGTCAGCTTGAAAAACTCCGTTCAACCTACGGTGAAGGACTTGCGAAAGCCGCAGATGAAAACGGACGTATCCACACAAGCTTCAATCAGACCGTTACAGCAACGGGACGTCTTTCATCCACCGAGCCTAATCTTCAGAATATCCCCGTGCGTACCGAGCTTGGACGTGAACTGCGCCGATTCTTTATTCCTGATTCAGAGGGAAGAGTTCTCATTGACGCGGACTATTCACAGATCGAGCTTCGTCTGCTCGCGCATATTTCGGGCGATGAAACTATGATAGATGCGTTCAAGAGCGGAATTGATATTCACACTGTGACGGCTTCGCAGGCGTTCGGAGTGCCGATCGGAGCTGTGACAAGCGAGATGCGTAAACGTGCAAAGGCGGTAAACTTCGGTATCGTTTACGGCATTTCCGATTTTTCGCTTGCGCAGGATATCGGCGTTACAAAAAAGCAGGCGGCAGAGTATATTGAATCGTATCTTGCCAATTATCCGCGTGTTGCGGCGTATCTCACGGATATCGTCAAGCGCGCCGAGGCTGACGGATATGTGACTACAATGTTCGAGCGCAGACGTTACATTCCCGAGCTGACATCGGGCAAAAAAATGTTAAAGCAGTTTGGCGAGCGTGTTGCCATGAACAGCCCGATACAGGGAAGCGCCGCTGATATTATCAAGATTGCGATGATTCGTGTCGACAAGGCTCTTCGCGAGAGCGGACTTGATGCAAAGCTTATACTGCAGGTTCACGATGAGCTTATCGTCGAGGCTTCCGAAAAGGATGCACAGGCGGCAAAGGAGCTGCTTGTACGTGAGATGGAAAATTGCGCCCCGCTTGCGGTACCGCTGACCGTTTCTGCAGCTGTCGGAAAGACTTGGTACGAGTGTAAGGATTAATGATTGACAAACGGTAATATTTATGATATAATAATATATTATTAATATTTACGGGGTGAATAATGATAATTCTCGGAATAGATCCCGGCATTGCGATTGTCGGATATGGGATCGTTGAATACAAAAATTCGCGCTTTACAACTCTTGCGCACGGTTCAATACAAACCCCTGCACACACAGATGTTGAAGCGCGGCTTGAAATGATATACAATCAGCTCGATGAGCTTATAAAAATGTATCATCCCGATGAAATGGCAATTGAGGAACTCTTCTTCAACACCAACCAGAAAACGATGGTTCCGGTTGCCGAGGCACGCGGCGTTATACTTCTTTGTGCAAAACAGAATGGACTTGAAATCAGCGAATATACACCGCTCCAGGTCAAGCAGTCTGTCGTCGGATACGGCAGGGCGGTCAAGAAGCAGGTCATGCACATGGTGGAGCTTTTATTGAAACTCGAAAACGCACCGAAGCTTGATGACACCTGCGATGCACTTGCAATTGCGATATGTCACGCAAACACGGGTAACTCCAAAATGCGCGGATATTTCAACAAGGACTACTACGCGACACGTAAAAATTAAAACGAAAATATGAGGTAACAGCTATGTATTACCATGTTTACGGCGAACTTTGTCTTACTGAGGCACACACTGCGGTTATTGACTGCGGCGGCGTCGGATATAAGCTGACCGTTTCAAACACCACCCTTGCGGCGATATCTTCAAGACTTGGCGAGCGCGTCAAGCTCTATACATATCTCGCGGTGCGTGAGGATTCAATGGAGCTTTTCGGATTTTACACCATGCAGGAGCATTCGGCGTTCTGTCAGCTTATAACCGTTTCAGGCGTTGGACCCAAGGCGGCTATATCTATTCTTTCAACGCTGACACCCGAACAGTTTGCGGCGGCAGTATGCTCGTCCGACACCAAAACACTCGGCAAGGCAAACGGTATCGGCGCAAAGACTGCGGCGAGAATTGTTCTTGAACTCAAGGACAAGCTGGCAAAGGAGTTTGGCGCAGAGGTAGTCAGTGCAGCTCCTGTCGGAGTGGCAGCAAGCGGTAAGCTTTCAGATGCGGTTAACGCACTGCTTGTGCTCGGGTATTCCAAAGCAGAGGCGACAAATGCGCTTTCGGGCGTTGATTCATCGTCCATGTCACTTGAAGCACTTATCACAACCGCGCTCAAGCGGCTTATGAAATGATTTTAACAAGGAGGTAAGAACGTGAACTATTTTGACGAGGAAAACGGTTTTGACGAGAGACTCGTTGATGCTAAATATATGTCCGAGGATGCGGAAAGCGAGAGAAGTCTGCGTCCGACAACGCTTGAAGAATATGTCGGTCAGTCGAAGGCTAAAGAGAATCTGAAAATCAGTATTGACGCGGCAAAGCTTCGTGACGATACGCTTGATCACGTTCTGCTTTACGGCCCTCCCGGACTTGGTAAAACCACGCTTTCAAATATCATCGCAAATGAGCTTGGCGTGAATATACGCGTAACGAGCGGCCCTGCGATTGAAAAGCAGGGAGACCTTGTTGCACTGCTCACCAATCTTAACGAAAAAGATGTACTTTTTATAGATGAGATACACCGTCTGCCGCGTCAGGTTGAGGAGATACTTTATCCTGCGATGGAGGATTATGCCGTCGATATCATTATCGGTAAAGGTCCGTCTGCACAGAGCATACATCTTCCGCTTCCGCGCTTTACGCTTATCGGTGCAACGACACGTGCAGGACAGCTTACAACTCCGCTTCGTGACCGATTTGGTGTTCTTCTTCGACTGGAGCTTTATACCGTCGAGGAACTTGCGTTTATTATCCGTCGTTCAGCCTCGATTCTCGGCGTTGAGATAGATGAGGACGGTGCGCTTGAGCTTGCGTCACGTTCGCGTGGTACACCTCGTATTGCGAACCGTTTACTCAAGCGTGTACGCGACTTCGCACAGGTACGCGGCGACGGTAAGATTGACAGAAAGACTGCTTCGGCGGCACTCAATATGATGGAGATAGACGAGCTTGGTCTTGATAATATCGACCGTAAGATGCTCGAAACCATCATCACCTTTTATGGCGGCGGTCCTGTCGGACTTGAAACTCTCGCGGCAACTGTCGGCGAGGAGGCTATAACGCTTGAGGACGTTTACGAGCCGTATCTCATGCAGATCGGTTATCTCTCACGTACACCGCGAGGACGCTGTGTTACGAGACTTGCCTACGAGCATCTTAATCTTCCGTGGCGTGAGCCGTCGGGAAATCAGGCGCAAACAGATATGCAAATTGACATTTTCTCACAGTCTATGGGTGAGGAAAATAAATAACAAAGGAACAGGGTAAAATAAATGTGGAAAGCCGATAATTGGCAGGATTATGAGCTACTCGACACCTCGGACGGTGAGCGTCTCGAGCGATGGGGAAAATATATCCTTATACGTCCCGATCCGCAGGTGATCTGGCACGGACAAAAGAAAAGTAAGCTTTGGAAGCAGGCGGATGCTGTATACCGTCGCTCGTCGTCGGGCGGAGGTGCGTGGCGCGAAAACAAGCTGCCTTCCGAATGGAAGCTTGAATATAAGAATTTAGACCTTGAATTTATCATCCGTCCGATGGGATTTAAGCATACGGGACTTTTCCCCGAGCAGGCTGTCAACTGGGATTGGTTTTCAAAGCTGATACGTGAGGCAAACCGCCCTATAAAAGTGTTGAATCTGTTCGGTTATACGGGCGGTGCGACTGTTGCGGCGGCTAAAGCCGGTGCGTCTGTGTGTCACGTTGACGCGGCAAAGGGTATGGTTGCACAGTGTAAAGAAAACGCAAAGCTTTCGGGACTTGCCGATGCTCCGATACGTTACATTGTCGACGACTGCAAAAAATTCGTTGAGCGTGAGATACGCCGCGGCAACCGTTACGATGCTATCATCATGGATCCTCCGAGTTACGGACGTGGCCCTTCGGGTGAAGTTTGGAAGCTCGAAGAAAATATTGATGCTCTTGTTGCACTGACGACGCAGGTGCTCTCCGATGAGCCGCTGTTTTTCCTGCTTAATTCGTACACAACAGGACTTTCCGCTTCAACAACGGGATATCTTTTGAATCTTCACGTTGGTTCAAAGCATGGCGGAAAGGTTACAGCCGATGAGATAGGCTTGCCCGTGACACAGACGGGGGCGGTACTTCCGTGCGGCAGCAGTGCCCGTTGGAGTGCGAAATAATAGTTTTACCAAGGAGTTGTTTTTATGAAAGATCTGTCAGAATGTCGAGCCGAAATTGACGCTATCGACACTGAACTTTTAGCACTTCTCGAAAAACGTATGCGTGTTGCCGAGAGTGTTGCGAAATATAAGCTTGCGAACAACATGAAGGTGTTTGACGAAACACGTGAGCGTGCGGTACTCGATAAAATCGGCGAGAGATCGCCCGAGGATGTTCGTGAAAAGTTAGTCGGTACATACGACGGCATTATGAATATGTCGAAGCTTCATCAATATGAATTAAAGAGTCAGCTCTCGCCAAGACGTGCGTTTTTTGATGCTGCACTTGAGGCAGGGCGGCATATTCCCGAGTCGTATGAGGGCGTTAAGGTTGGTGCACAGGGCGTTGACGGTGCTTTTTCGGCACAGGCGGCACGTGCGATGTATCCCGGTGCGGATATCGTCTTTTTCGGAAGCTGGGCGGAGATTTTTTCAGCTCTTCATTCAGGTGAAATTGAATACGGTGTTCTTCCCGTTGAAAACTCCACGTATGGCTCTGTGACAGACGTATACCGTCTTATTATGGATAATGATGCTTACATATGCGCTTCCCACAGATTGCCCGTCGAGCATTGTCTGCTTGCAAAATCGGGAACTAAAACCGCCGATATAACCGAGGTACTTTCTCATCCGCAGGCGATCGGACAGTGCTCCGATTTTATAACAAAATCACATATCACCGCAACCCAGGCAACAAACACCGCCATAGCTGCGGAAACTGTATCATTATCGCAAAGAGCAGACCTTGCGGCAATTGCATCCTCTGACTGCGCAAAGCTTTACGGTCTTGAAATTCTTGAGACGGGAATACAGAACGAAAAAGTTAACACAACGCGCTTTGTCGCAATTTCACGCGAGCTTACCATCGCGCCCGGTGCTGACAAGATAAGCATACAGTTTTCACTTGCACACAGAGAGGGTACGCTTTCGCGCATACTCGGTTATTTCTCCGCGCTCGGGCTTAATCTTACCAAAATTGAAAGCCGTCCGATACCGTCCCAGCCGTTTGAATACCGTTTCTATCTCGATTTTAACGGCTCAATGGGCGATATACACACGTTCAATCTTATCTGTGCGCTTTCCGATGAGCTTGTGGAATTCAGATTTTTAGGTAACTATAACGAGGACACAAAATGAGTGACACGTTCATAAAAGTTGAAAAACTAAATTTTGCTTACACCGATGACGACGGTCGCAGTGTACCCGTACTGCGCGATCTTGACCTTGAGATCGAACGCGGTTCACTCGTTGCTGTGCTCGGACACAACGGCTCGGGCAAATCAACGCTCGCAAAGCTGATTAATCTGATTCTCACTCCGACAAGCGGCAAAATAACGGTAGACGGTCTTGATATAACCTCCACCGAACTCACCGAAGATCAGCTTTTTGAGAACCGAAAGAATGTCGGTATGGTTTTTCAGAATCCCGATAATCAGCTTGTTGCGACCATTGTTGAAGAAGATATCGCTTTCGGCCCCGAAAATTTAGGCGTTCCGTCTGATGAGATACGCAAACGTGTTGACGATGCGCTTAAAACTGTCGGCATGACCGAGTTTGCACGTCATTCGCCGCATCAGCTCTCGGGCGGTCAGAAGCAGCGCGTGGCAATTGCGGGAATTATTGCGATGCTGCCGAAATGTATTATTTTTGATGAATCCACGGCTATGCTCGATCCGTCGGGACGCCGCGAGGTTATGGATACGATCATCCGTCTTAACCGCGAATACGGCATTACGATACTGCATATCACTCACTATATGAACGAAGCGGCGATGTGCGACCGTGTAATTGTCCTCAATGACGGCGCTATCGAGCTTGACGGCAAGCCGACGGAGGTTTTTTCAAATGTCAAGCTGCTCGAATCAATCGGGCTTGACGTGCCGCAGACGGTTGAGGTTTTGCATGAGCTTAAATGTGAGAATATTAATGTTGATATCGACAAGCTGTCGGTTGATGAGTGTGCCGATGAGATAATGAAGCTGTTTGGAGAGAATAAATGATAGCAATTGAGATTAAAAATGTATCATATGTATATTCGCCCGACACGCCGTTTCGAAAATTGGCGCTCGACGATATTTCACTCAAAATAAACGCCGGCAAAATAACCGGTCTTATGGGACACACCGGCTCGGGCAAGTCCACGCTTGTCCAGCTTTTTAACGGTCTTGTGCGCCCGACTGCGGGACAGGTGCTTGTCGGCGGTGAGGATATCTGGGAGGACCCAAAGAAAATAAGCCGTTTTCGCTTTAAGGTCGGACTTGTTTTTCAGTATCCCGAATATCAGCTTTTTGAGGAAACTGTACGCCGCGACATTGCGTTTGGGCCTACCAATATGGGACTTCCCGATGAGGAGGTTGCTCGCCGTGTTTCGGAATCGGCGAAATTCTGCGGTATTTCCGATGCAATGCTTGATAAGTCACCGTTCGATCTCTCGGGAGGTCAAAAGCGCCGTGTCGCGATTGCAGGCATTATGGCAATGGAGCCCGAGGTACTTGTTCTCGATGAGCCGGCGGCAGGACTTGATCCCAGGGGACGAGAGGAAATACTCGGCGGTATACGCGATTATCAGAGAAAAAAAGGGAACACCGTTATTATAGTCTCCCATTCAATGGAGGATATGGCGCGGTATTCCGATGAAATTGTTGTTATGAATAAGGCGAAGATTTTTATGCACGGCACAACTGCAGAGGTTTTTGACAGAGCCGAGGAATTATCGGATGTCGGTTTAAGTGTGCCGCAGATAACCGAGCTTTGCAATAAGCTTCGCGAGCGCGGTCTTGATGTTCCGCACGGAATTTACACAGTTGCAGATGCAAAAGCCGCGATCATGCGCTTGCTTGGAGGGAAACATGATTAAGGATATAACTTTAGGTCAGTTTTTCCCGGGAAATACCGTCATCCACAAGCTTGATCCGCGCATGAAGATACTCCTCACGATTGCTTACATTGTGGCGATCTTTCTTGCTAAAAATCTGTGGTCGTTCATAGCTGTGGTTGCAAGTGCGCTGTTTCTTGTTATCGTTTCAAAAATCTCGTTTAAAACGGTACTTAAAAGCATGAAGCCGCTCATTTTTGTGCTTGTTTTCACGACGTTCTTTAACCTTTTTTGGACGACGGGCGATGTTTTGCTCATCAGCTTCTGGAAGATAAATATTTACCTTGAGGGCGTTGTTTTTTCACTTATGATGATACTTCGCATAACCTCGCTTCTTATTGGAACTACGGTGCTTTTGACGTATACGACTTCTCCGATCATGCTGACGGATGCACTTGAGCGTTTGCTTTCGCCGCTTCGTCTTATAAAGCTGCCGGTTCACGAGTTTTCAATGATGATGACGATTGCTTTGCGTTTCATTCCGACGCTCGTTGAGGAGACAGATAAAATAATGAGTGCACAAAAGGCACGCGGTGCTGACTTCGAATCGGGCAGTCTCATGCGCCGTGCAAAGGCACTGATACCGATTCTGATACCGCTGTTTATCTCCGCTTTCAGACGTGCGGACGATCTTGCAACTGCGATGGAGTGCCGCTGTTACCGCGGAGGTGACGGACGCACACGAATGACAAAATTAAAGCTGGCACTGCGCGATTTCGGTGCGATCATTCTGATGGCGGCGTTCATCACGGGTATCGTTTTCCTGAATATTACGCCCTGCCCGATAGCGATGTGATGCTATGAAGATATTGCTTGAGCTTAAATATAACGGAGCAGGCTTTGCAGGTTACCAGGTTCAGCCGGGAAAGGTTACGGTGCAGTCGGCAGTACAGGATGCGCTTGAAGCCGTATACGGTGAGCGTTATTCTCTCAAAGGCTGCTCGCGAACCGATGCCGGTGTTCACGCACTGCAATATTTTGCGACGTTTGAAACAGAAAAAAATATACCGCTTGACAGGATTCCTATGGCACTCAACGCCGCGATGGATTCACGGATAGCGGTTCTTTCTGCGCGCACAGTAAACGATGAATTTCACGTGCGCCACGATGTCGAATATAAGGAATATGAATATCTGATACATGCAAGTGCCGTGCCGGATCCGTTTTTGGTTGGCAGAGTGTGGCATTTTCCGAAGAAGCTTCGTGATGACGCTATTTTGCGTATGCGAACAGCGGCAGAAGCTTTTGTTGGCAAGCATGATTTTTCGGGTTTCATGTCAGTAGGCTCAAGCGTTGCAGATACGGTGCGGACGGTTAAATATCTCGATATAATTGAAGATGGCGATCTGATACGCATACGAATTGCGGCGGACGGTTTCCTTTATAATATGGTACGTATTATAGTCGGAACGCTCATCGAGGTTGCCGCAGGAAGAATCGAACCCGATGATATGGCAGACATTATTGTGTCATGTGAGCGATCACGCGCAGGTATGACTGCACCGCCCGAGGGGCTGTATTTGAGACGAGTGGAGTTTTTATAAAATTTTATATTGCTGTATAATTTATCTCCGAAAACAGATACTATACTCGTAGCATTTGTTTACAAAAGGAGATTTATATAAATGAAAGCAACAGGAATTGTAAGACGCATTGACGACCTCGGTCGTGTCGTTATACCAAAGGAGATTCGCCGCACTCTCCGCATCAAGGAGGGCGCCCCGCCACTGACAACATTGTCAGACATTTATAAGTTTTGTTATGCAATAATGATGTTCGAAAAAAGATGTTTTATAAAAAACAATATAGATTTATGATGAATCAATATACATACCAAAATTGCGTGAAAATTATAAAAATATTTGTTTGATTGAATTAAATACATCTCACAGGCTATAATATAGCAATTTATGATAAAAAAATAGCAATTTGAGCTATTTATTTCTCTTTTAGTGTATGATATAATAAAATTGAAAAACAAGCAATTTATTATATATTTTTCCTTTTAATGTATGATAAAATTGAAAAATGAGCAATTTATTATAGATTTTTCCTTTTTATGTATGATATTATGATATAATTATATTGGCAATATGTCACAGTTAAGCAACTTAATGTCCCTCAAAAAACTTGATATGGGTAAAAAGAACATGATATAATTAACATGTAATTTTTCTGCCGTTAGTCAATGCATTGGACTGATTGTATAGTTTATACACTGTTTAAATGAAAAAATCGGCGATTTATTTTTTTTAGAGAAAAAACGTGATATAATTATAATTGGGGAAATATACCTATTTTTTCACAGTGATATCCGGAGTTAATATCAGCGAAAGCTGTTATATAAATTTTTATTTTTAAGGAGGAAAACCATGAGAAAAAAGCAACTTCTTGCCCTGTTGCTTGCTGCGGTGCTTGTTTCATCAAGTCTGCCGATAACAGCAGCAGCAAGCTCGTCTTTGGCGAGTGAAAGCACTTCACAGAGCAGTAATCTGCTCGAAAATGCAGTTTGGACTGCAAACGGCAACACCCTGACAGAAACTACCCCGACTAACTTTGATGCCCTCGCAGGTGAGGGTGCGACTGAAAACAGTTACATTCACGTTTCATCCGGACTGAGCAGTGACGGCGTACAGTTTATTGCTCCCGAAGGAGCACTTACCGCAGACGAAACTTACACCCTTTCATTCTGGGTGAGGACAGATCCGTATGCCGGTCTTGATTCCACTTTGAGACAGGAGCTTCGCGTTTTCGTTGCCAATCTCAATGCCTCCACAGGCAAAGAGGATAAGCTCGAATTAACCTCATCGGCGTATAACGCAGCTTACAAGGACGAAAACGGAACTGTCCGTTTCATCATGACCGATGAATGGACCAGGCACTCCATCACGTTCTCTGTCGCATCTCCGCTTGATTCGATCAAGCTCACCTTCCAGCGCTTCTGGATGGATTACGACATAAACGGTTATGACATCGACGGCATTTCGCTCGTGGATTCAACCGGAACCGAGCTCCTTACCGGAACCGAGGACAAGGCAAACTGGAGTCCCAAATCGTATGTTATCACAACTGCGAGTACCGTAACGCTGATGACCGAGTCTGCATATTACAGCTCAGGTGTTTCTGCGACTAATACAAATGTTATCACCTCCGATGCGCTGACTCTTCTTCCCGGTACATACCGTATGAGCGCAAAATTCCGTTCAAACGTGTTTGTATATACTCCGACAGATTATACCGCCTCGGCTTATAAAAACGGAACACTCACCATTTCGGCGGCAGACTCTTCGATAAGATATACCATCACTGAAAAATGGACAGAGCGCACATTTGACTTCACAGTTGACGAGGCAGGCTCTTATCCGATCGAGCTCAGCTATAATAAGAGCTATGCACTTGAGCTTGACGACATTAAGCTCATCGCATACACTGCTCCCGAGGAAGTTACCACAGCGAACGACTGGACCGACGAGAACGGCAACGGCATCAGCCTTGTGGACGAAGCAGGCAACGCTGCAGGCATCACCGAGTATATCCATGTTGAATCAGGCGGTATAACAAACGCTGACGGTGTTATCACAGGCGGTGACGGCTTCTTCTATACTGATACCGCAAAGTCTTACGAGGCGGGAACATACCGTATTTCGTTCTATGTTCGCTCGCAGGATATAAAGAACGAAACCCGTAATGCGGCACTCCGTGTCGGCTTTGGCTGGACGAAGGAGCTCGCATCAGGATATCCGGACAGCTATACATTCACACGTTCAACCGGCAGTACTACAACAAGAGCTGCCGAAATAACCGAGGATTGGACATTCAAGAGCTATGACGTTTCTCTGGATGCGTCTGATAAGGTCAGCATCAGAATCTGGACCTTCTGGGATGCCGAGGACGGCGTATCGTTTGATATCGCAAAGCTTTCGTTTGTAAATCTTGCAACGGGCGAGGAGCTTGTTGACGGAAGCGGTACTCTTTCAAAACAAGACGGCAATCAGATAAGCGTTCCCACATGGGAGAATGCTGTCGAATATTACAGAACAGGTGATGCTGCTTCTGTTTCTTCCGATGTCGCGCTTGGTGCAGGCAGATATACCGTTACAGGTTATTTCCGTCTTTCTGAGATTGACATGAGTGCAGCAGCACGTACAGGCAGCGTAACAGTTTCGGCTGTTTCGGACGATGCTTACACTTCCACGGAGCTTGAGCTTACCAATGCATGGCAGGAGCTTAGCGTTACTCTTG
The DNA here is from genome assembly GCA_964430755.1 of uncultured Lachnospiraceae bacterium. Lineage (GTDB taxonomy): Bacteria > Bacillota > Clostridia > Oscillospirales > CAG-272 > Flemingiibacterium. The sequence continues at coordinate 17,517 of CAYSFT010000038.1, forward strand.
ACGCGGCATCCGGTCTTGATGCAATCCAGCTTGCGGCTTCCGAGTCCATTGATTTCTACGGCTTGAATGTTACCGCAATTGCTGCTACCGACCTTGTTACAAAGAGCGATGACTGGACCAATGAGAACGGCAACGGCATCAGCCTTGTGGACGAAGCAGGCAACGCCGCGGGCATCACCGAGTATATCCATGTTGAATCAGGCGGTATATTAGTCGACGACATTATCACAGGCGGCGACGGCTTCTACTATACCGACAGTGCAACCTCCTATGAGGCAGGAACATACAGAGTTTCATTCTATGTTCGCTCGCAGAGCATAAAGAATGAGACACGTAATCCTGCGCTCCGTCTTGCTGTACACACAACAGGCGGCATAAAGGAAATCACATCCGGCTATGCAGACAGCTACACGTTCACCAGAACAACCGGCAACACTACAACCAGAGCCGCCGAAATAACCGAGGAATGGGCATACAAGAGCTACGACATTGCCCTCGATGCGGCTGACAACCTTTACTTCAGACTCTGGACCTTCTGGGATGCAGAGGACGGCGTATCGTTTGATATAGCGAAGCTTTCGTTTGTAAATCTTGCAACGGGTGAAGAGCTTATCGGAAACGGTGCTCTTTCAAAACAGGACGGTAATCAGATAAGCGTTCCCGCAGTTGAGAGCGTAAAGGAATATTACAGAACAGATGATGCTGTTTCTGTTTCTTCCGATGCCACGCTTGGTGCAGGCGGATATACCGTTTCTGGTTATTTCCGTCTCTCCGATATCGACATGAGCGCAGAAGCACGCACCGGAAATGTTACCGTTTCCGCGCTTGCAAACGGCACTGTTGTTGATTCCGGTGTAATCGCGCTTACAAATACATGGCAGAAGCTCGATGTTACTCTTGATGTGACATCCGACGCTGATGCAATCTCGCTTGCAGTTCCCACATCTGTTGACTTCTACGGAATTGAAGCAACTCTCGTTGAAAAGTATTCTGACGAATGGACAGGCGCAGAGGTCGGCGATATTATCCGTGTCGTTGATGAAAACCTTAACGAAGCGGATATCACCGAGTATGTTCATGTTTACAACACCAATGAAAACAACGGTGCAGGCGCGACATTTACCTGCAATTCACCGCTTTCCTCTGAAAAGCAGTACAAGCTTTCGGTCTGGATGCGTACAATTCCGCAGATCAATATAGATGCAAATGCAAGAGTTGACAATTACCGTGATGACGGTGACCTTGACGTTCGTATCTTTGTTGATAAGGCATACAATAACGGCGGAAAAGCACAGCGCCTTGAAATTTCAAATATTGCATATGCAGGACCTCACAGCAAGAACTTCTTTGTTGGAAACACTGGCACAAGAGCTGCAAACGTAACCTCCGAATGGCAGGAATATACGATTGTGTTCACTCCCCAGCTTGACACAACTGCACTTTCGATATGCTTCACACGTCACTACAACGGCGTTGACGATATCGTACCATTTGACATTGCAAAGCTTTCTGTAACAGAGGTTGCAACAGGAACCGAGCTTATCACAGATGGCACATGGACAGGATATTCAAACGGTTTGATTGACGAGAGAACCACCGTTGAATATACAGTCACCGGCGATAGCGCATATGTATCTACCGATATCGCAAACGTATATGGCGATGAGCTTACAAACGGCAGCTACATTTTAAGCGGTAATTTCCGTATCACAAACTATGACCACTCCAAGGTTACGCTTTATACTGGCGATGATGGTAGTTTGAGCAATACTGTAGCCGAAGACAACAACGTGACAACAGTAACTGTTTATGCAATGGCAGGCGACACTGTTGCGTCAACAGTCAAGATTGCTGTCGGCACGGAATGGACTGCAAGAGATATCAGCCTTGATATTGACAATGCGGCAGAAATTACCGACATCCGTATCGAAGCTCCTGTTTCGGTTGACTTCTACGGTGTTGAGCTTGTAATCGACAATTCAGCAGTAGAGGCAGACAAGGCAGCAGCGGCAGAGGTTGACGCACTTATCGAAGCAATCGGCGAGGTAACACTCGAGTCCGAAGCGGCAATCATCGCAGCTGAAGAAGCTTACGCTGACCTCACCGAAGCGCAGCAGGCATACGTTACCAACTATGCAACGCTCACCGCGGCAAGAGAGACATATGATGCACTTGTTGAAGCAGCAGAAAAGGAAGCGGCAGACAAGGCAGCAGCACAGATTGTTATTGACGCAATTGATGCAATCGGCGAGGTAACACTTGACGACGGCGACGCAATCGAAGCAGCAGAAGCAGCTTATGCTGACCTCACTGATGACCAGAAGGCGCTCGTTACCAACTACGAGACACTCACCGCAGCAAGAGAAGCATACGACGCACTCGTTGTAATTGCTAACTCCGTTGCACAGATTGGCGACGAATACTACGCAACTCTCGCAGACGCACTTGCAGCTGACGGCGACATCACACTTCTCAAGAATGTTGAGGACGAGATCACCGTTTCCAAAGTGGTATCCATCATCAAGAACGGCTTCACAGCAAATGTTGTTGCAGCTGACGGCTACG
>CAYSFT010000039.1:0-19791 GCA_964430755.1 uncultured Lachnospiraceae bacterium
CTCATTCGCAATCAATTTAATATTATTTTTTGTCTAAACTTTGGGGTTCACTTCAAAATGTGACAGCTCTTTTTTGTATGTGGAAGTGTTTGCGTATGGGAATTACGCGGCTTTTTTGAAAAAAAGCCTGGCAAAAAACTTTATAAAACGCATTCGCTAATAGAGTGTTTGCATAGAGCGTCCTCGAAGCTATATGCGAACGACCTGTGAAGCGATAGCGTATATTAAAGTTTTTGCGGAGCTTTTTTCAAAAAGCGACCGTATCTCCTATACGCAAACACTCCACCACTCACAAAAAAAGAGCTGTCTGCATAATAGCAAAACAGCTCCGATTTTTATGCTTCCATTTCGGAAAGTAACTTTTCCGCGGCATCAAGTATAACGCGGTCATTTTCATAGGTGATAAGCCGACGAGCCTCATCGTATGGGCACAAACGGTATGAGCTTACCTCGGCTTCCTGAATCTTTACGGCATCTCCGTCAAAACGTCCGAGGAAATATACCGATTCCTTTTTTGTCCGTGCCGACAATGAGTATTCCACCGATTTGCGAAAACCGTCAATAAGCGTTATTTCAACACCGGTTTCTTCTTTGACCTCGCGAACAGCGGTTTCTTCCTCGGTTTCATATTTTTCAATATGCCCTTTCGGTAGACCACAGTGTCCGAGATTCATGCGTATAACAAGATAGCGTCTGTCCGCACCGTCACCGGTGTACACGACCGCACCGCAAGAACGCTCGCGCAGGCAAAGTATACGAAGGTCGTTTCCGCCCTCCCAATAGTCAACCGCCTCTGCAATTTCGTGCTGTGCCCATGAGTATTCAGCCTTCTCGCCAACCGCAAGCACAAGCGAAACGCCCTGCGTGTTTCTGTCAATCATAACTCCAACCGTTTTTGCATGGGTAACGGCAGCGTTACTGCCGCTCTCGCAAATGACATACGCCGTATGTACAGAAAAGGAGCCTTTGTCGGCAACTGTAACCGTTCCGCGCAGAACATCGCCATGTCTTGCATAAACACGAACGGGATATGTGTTTCCAAGCATCATTTCGGCAAAACTGCGTTCCGAATACAGGCTCTGCCGCCGCGCTTCAATGTCAAACTTCACCGACATCACGTCACTCCTTTCATAACTTTTTCTAAATAACGTCATATAGATATAGTATATCACACTTTTCGTCCTATTTCAAATAAAAATGCGAATATTTAAATAAACTTCACAATTTACGCCGCAAACAAAAAGAATCGACTCGAAAAAAGCACAGTCGATTCTCGCCATATCAAATTATTTTTCCCGAAGCTCAACTCTGATATCGCCGTTACCTTCAATAACAAGATGCATCGGTTTTATATATTTGCCGTAAAACTGTTTACATTCGGCATCGGTCATTCGTACACGTGTGTTTTTATAAACCTCGTCAAGCATCACCTCAACATTAAGATTTATATGCTCATCAAGATAACGTTTCACCTCTGAAACAAGCGCCGCTATTTTTATTTCATCAGAATTGCCGGTGCAAAAATCGTCGATGTAACAATAAAAAATATCCCGGCTGACAAGTGCCGCTTTTATATCGGAACCGCATTTTTCACGCTCCACCATAACAAGGAATCTCGCCTCGCCAAGCGAATCAATCAGTCCCCAATAGTCGGAATCGCTCGATGCAACTATAAACGAATCCACGCCGTTTTTATAAAACGCCTTTGACACTCCAACCGACAGCTTAATATCAACAAGCGATTTGCTCTGTTTGACTCTCTCCGTCATAATATGCTCAACCGGTATGCTCTTGCAGTGCGACTCAAAGAGCTGCCATGCGCTCGAGGCGTGAACATCGTTATAAAGCAGGATTTTGTTTATCTTTGATATCGTCTGCGCATCAAGGTTATTAAGCGTGGCAATCAGCTTATATGGGTCGGAATTTTCACAGTCCACCACGATAATAGTGTTATTTGACGCATTGATAAAATCATAGATACTGTTTTTTACGGCTTTACCGGCATCGCTCACACGGCTCAGGTCATCAAACTCCTTGCCGTGCATTTTATAAAGCAGAGTACAGAATTTTTTATCGTTGTACAGTATGTTTCCGAAGTCATCCGGAACCCAGTTTATGTACATCTGATACGGATATTTAAGACGGTTGGCATAATACTGCACCGCCGCAGCACGTGTACCCCAGGCAGTTAACCCGTCAGGCATTATAAAAAGCTCGCGTATATATGAAAAATCAAGCCACATCGGGAACAAATCGCGGCAATTATTGATTCGGTCAAGGATGAAACGGTTTATATCGCAGATATAGTCAACAGTCTGACGGTTGCTCTTTTTTATAAGCTGTATACCCATCTCGGCAAGGTACGTGATCGCTTCGACGGGGACATATTCGGGCATGGTCATTATAGTGCGAAATTCACGCTGCATTGTCGCATTAATGTGACTGAAATTGCGTTCGATCGCCGTTCGAAGCCTACAAAGCTCACGAATTATACGTGCTCTGTCGTTGCTTTCAAGCAGCTCGTAAATTTCAAGCAGCGGCGGATCGTAATCGTTGACAAAATGCTTCTTATTAACACCGATCAGATAAGCAACCTTGGAAATTATAACCCGTGTTGAGCTGTGCCAATATAATGCTTCGTCGGAGCTTTGCGTCTTGTCAGCTTCACTTCCCTGAATAGCATTGTTTGAATCCATAATATTAAATCCTTTCCTGTATAATAATACTATTATATCAAGAAAAGATCATTTTTGTACCGCCGATAATGTCGAGAAAGGAAGCCACATTCCGAGCCGCTTCGACATCACATTGAATACCGCTCAAGGCTCTCGCTGATTTTTTTGAGTGCCGCACCCTCAATGCGGCTGACATACGAGCGTGATATACCCATCTTTTTGGCAACCTCACGCTGAGTTACCGCCGTACGACCGCCTATACCGTAACGCATCGAAATCACCTGTCTTTCGCGCGACGTAAGCTCGCTGTTGATTATTGACACAGCACGTGCCGAACGCAGTTTTATGTCAAGATCATCGGCTATGGTATCCTCAGTTGCAATAATATCCTCCCATGTCAGAGGGTTGCCTTCTTTGTCAATATCAATGGTTTCATTCATCGAAACCTCAAGCGCAAGCTTTTTCTGTGCACGAAAATACATGAGTATTTCATTCTGCAAGCATTTTCCGGCATAGGTTGCAAACCTCGCGCCGTTTTTCGGATCAAACGAATCCACCGCCTTGATAAGCCCTATCGTTCCGATGGAAATGAGATCATCTTGATTGTTTCCCGAGGAATAGTATTTTTTAACGATGTGCGCAACGAGCCGAAGATTGTGTTCAATAAGCTCACCGCGAGCCTCCATGTCACCCTCCTCTCGCATGAGACGAAAACATTCCCGCTCCCTTGCCGCACCTAAAGGCGGCGGAAACGTGCCTCCGTAAGCGCCTCCACTCGAAACGCGCAAAAACATCACCAACAAATGTGAAAGAACCGTATTCATAATTTCAAGCATAATCATCACTCCGATATAAAAATAAAAAACGCCGACAATATCGACGTCCTTTTGATATATCTATGCAATTTAGAAAGTAAATATTACCTTCAAACAACACGAATTTCAATCTGTTCTGCCCTTGCGTTTTCGATAAACTCGGCTATTCTCGGATGTGACGTATCGCCGACAACGATAACACGTCCGGCACTTTTTAATATGTAGTCCTCGCCGTATTCATCTCCACTCGGAGAAATAAACGTGTCCGCTTTTTCGATAAGATTAAAATAGCGCTCACGGCGTTCGGGATGCCAGCGGTCTGCCTGACGTTCCCCGGTCGGTGCGGCAGTCAAAGTTACTTCCCCACCAAGCGATTTTATTGCAAGACAAGCCTCTGCTCCCCACATGGCTGCTCCCTCATCAAGCGTTGATATAAACTCATGACAGCCGTCGGCAACTGCATCCTGCATGGCAGAAACGAGACGGTATTTCATAACGGCGCAGGTGTAATAGTCCTCGTCATATCCAAATTCAAGCTCACTCGGATTCTCTCCGAATATGGCACATAATTTCTTGTTTTTCATATGTTTCCTCCAAGGTTACCGTATAGATTGCAATTCTTTTATCCCTTGTTGACACCATTATACCATACCCGACAAAAAACGCTTGTCGAATCCTGTCGGAGAAAACAAAAAGTTTCATTTTTCTTTATTTCCCATGATTATGCTGAGAATTGGATAAATTATACTTCATTACTCTTAAAGCCTCGCCCTTCGTGAGAGGTGTCACGCCGCAAGGCGTGACGGAGAGGGCATATTTTGGCCGCACCTTTCCACAAACAAAAAGAACCGCCCATATAAAGCAGTTCTTTGAGTCATTTTTATTCGCCTGCAATCATTCTCGACATATCATAGAAACCGGCAGGCTTGCCGCATATGTATGCCGCCGCACGAAGTGCGCCACGAGCAAAAACGTCACGCGATGCAGCACTGTGGCTCACCGTAATGATCTCATCCGCACCGCAGAACATAACCTCATGCTCACCAACGATTGTACCGCCGCGAACCGAGCTTATACCGATCTCGGTCTTCTTTCTCTGCTCACGCTTTGACTGACGCTCGTATACATATTCCGCATCGTAATCCACCGTTTCAGCGAGTCCGTCTGCAATCATAAGAGCCGTACCGCTCGGAGCATCAAGCTTTTTGTTGTGATGCTTTTCAACGATCTCAATATCGAAATCCTCGCCGAGAATCGCCGCAGCCTTTTTGGTAAGCTCGATAAGAAGATTGATTCCTATTGACATATTACGCGAGAAAAATACGGGAATCTTCTCTGCCGCTTTGTGGATAAGTGCGGTTTCTTCTTCTGTGTGACCGGTTGTGCAAATAACGATTGGAAGATTTCTCGAAATTGCAAATTCAAGCAGCTTCGGTGTTGCGCTGTGATGCGAAAAATCAATGATAGCGTCGATTTCAACATTGACATCGTATGGATCTTCAAATATCGGAATCGTGTCAACAGCAGGAGCAACGTCAACGCCTGCAACAATCCTGTATTCACTGCTTTCCTCTGCCGCCGCACGTGTGGCTTTACCCATACGTCCCAAAACGCCGGAAAATAATATTCGTGTTTCTTTCATTTTAATTCTCCTGAATTTTATCTTTTGGAAACGCGATTAAATAACGCCGTATTCCTTGAGCACTGCCGCGAGGCGCGCCTTGTTAGCGTCCTCCATCTCACAAAGAGGCAGACGCATTTCCTCGGAGCAGTATCCCATCATTGCCATGGCAGTCTTAACGGGAACGGGATTTACCTCGCAGAACAGAGAGTTAGCAAGCTTAAGAAGCTTCAGCTGAAGATCTGCAGATTCCTTCGCCTTACCCTCAAACCACAAACGGCAGATATCGTGAGTTTCCTTAGGAACAACATTTGAAAGCACAGAGATAACGCCCTTTGCACCGAGCGAAAGTATCGGAACGATCTGGTCATCGTTACCGCTGTAAATATCGAGCGAATCACCAAGCTCCGCGGCGATTTCCGCAATTGCGCTGATGTTACCGCTTGCTTCCTTTGTTGCAACGATACGCTCATGCTTTGCAAGCTCCTTGTAAACAGGAAGCGAAATATTGCAGCCGGTACGCGAGGGGACATTATAGAGGATGATCGGCTTGTCGGTTGCATCGGCAACAGCGAGGAAGCTCTTGATAAGTCCCTTGGGAGTTGCCTTGTTATAGTAAGGCGTTACGAGAAGAAGCGCATCCGCACCAACGTCACACGCATATTTTGAAAGATCGATCGCATAATCGGTATCATTCGAGCCCGTGCCTGCGATGACCGGCACACGTCCGGCAACCTTTTCGACGCAGTAACGTATACATTCGCGATGCTCCTCGTCTGTGAGGGTTGAAGCTTCGCCGGTTGTTCCGCAGATAACGATTGCATCTGTTGAGCCTGCGATTTGGCGCTCAATGAGTGTACCGAGCTGCTCGTAGTTCACCTTATTGTTTGTAAAAGGCGTTACAATAGCAACAGCCGCACCAGTAAATACTGTACCTTTAGTTGACATAAACATCATCCTTTCGTTTAGTCCGGCTCGGGGAAATATGTACAATTTACCGCCCGATTTTCCGGCACTTGTTGATACTAAATGAGAAATTTTAAAAAGAGTGTAGAAAAAACAAAAAACCGGTTGAAAACCGGCTATCTATGTACTATAATATATACGGAGCTTTTTTGCTCACTATATCTAATACATTAAGATAGCACTCCATCACATAAATGATGACAGTTCTTCAGATATTCTCCCAAAGAACCAGCCGCACCGCGTTTCGCCACACAGTCCGACTTCGGCACTCAACGCCTTTCGGTGACGCTTAACGGCGGCGAAGCCTTGCGAGACCTAATAATCGGAGAATGCGCCTCTATCATAATTTATCTATTATTATGATATCACATTTCTCCCAACTTGTCAAACCCTAACCGTATAAATTTTTCGATATTCAAGGAGCATATTTTTGTGCAATGATTACAAACAAACGAATTAAAACAGATCTCACAACAAAAGATTTCTATTATGACCTGCCCGAGGAGCTTATCGCACAGCATCCGAGTGAGGTACGCGACAGATCAAGACTTCTCACAATAAACCGTAAAACCGGCGAGCTTACTCACAGTGTATTTCACGATATAATCGACCATCTTAACCCCGGAGATGCGCTTGTCATCAATAATTCAAAGGTTATCCCGGCGCGTCTTTACGGCGTGAAAGAGGGTACGGGCGCAGAGATAGAATTTGTTCTTCTTCGTCAGCATGAGCTTGATTCGTGGGAGGTTATGGTTCGTCCCGGAAGACGCGTCAAGCCCGGCAGTATTATTATATTCGGAGACGGTTTACTTCGTGCCGAGGTTAACGAAATTCTTGAGGGCGGAAACCGTATGGTACACTTTATATACGATCACTCGTCGGGAAGCATATACGATCTTCTCGACAAAATCGGAAGTATGCCCCTGCCGCCGTATATAACCGAACGCCTTGCCGACAAGAGCCGTTATCAGACCGTATACGCAAAGACCGAAGGCTCCGCCGCAGCACCGACTGCCGGCCTACATTTCACAGAAGAACTGCTCGATGCGATTCGCGCAAAGGGCGTTGCGGTCGTTCCCGTTATGCTCCATGTCGGACTCGGCACGTTCCGTCCCGTAAAGGTTGATTCACTGACCGATCATGTCATGCATTCGGAATATTTTTCCGTTTCGGAGGAATCGGCAAGAATCATAAACGAACGCCGTGCCGCAGGCGGAAGAATCATCGCCGTCGGAACAACCTCCTGCCGCACACTTGAATCGGTCACGGACGATGACGGTATCGTTCACGCAATGCACGGCGACACCGGTATATTCATTTACCCCGGATACAAATTCAAAGCCGTTGATGCACTCATCACCAACTTCCATCTGCCGGAAAGCACACTTCTCATGTTGGTCTCCGCTTTTTCGAGCCGCGAGATAATGTTAAATGCATATGAAACCGCGATAGCCGAGCGTTATAAATTTTTTTCGTTTGGCGATGCTTGTTTCCTCTATTAAAACGCGGTAAAAGCCATGACAAATCTTATTAAAACTCACCAAAACGGATGCGATTTCATTATCGAGATCGCCAAAGACCGTCTCTTTGATGAAATCACACTCCTCCAGCTCACCGACACGCAAATCATCAACGAAGCCGGCTCGCGTACAAAGGAACGTCTCGGTCACGATGAACGTACAGCCTGGTCGCGCGAAAATATCGCAAAAAACTGTTATAATCACATCCGCAGTCTTGTCGCACAGTCTCGCCCCGACCTGATATTTTTTACGGGCGATGTTGTTTACGGCTCATTCGATGACAACGGCGAGATTCTTGCAGATTTTATCGGATTTATGGACAGCCTGCGCATCCCGTGGACGATGGTGTTCGGCAATCACGATAACGAAGCGAAGATCGGTGTTGCAAAGCAGTGTGAAATGCTCGAAAACAGTGAATACTGTCTCTTCAAACGTGGAAATGTTTCGGGAAATTCAAATTTTACCGTCGGTATTTCCTGCGGCAATAAATTAAGACGTATACTTTATATGCTCGATTCAAACGGTTGCATTGCCGACGCTGCTATCCATGACGATCAGCTTGATTTCATGCGCTCCTGCGGCGAAACCATCGGACGGACATACGGCGATATCCCCGGTTTCATGGCGTTTCACATTCCCGTTGATATCTTCCATAAAGCCGAATATGAAAAGGGATATTCAACGCCCGATGCTCCGAATTATCTCCTCGGAGTTGACACTGAACCAAAGGACGGAGATTTTGGTTTTAACCGCGAGGAAGCAGCGTTTGCGAGCCCATATATTGAAACAAGCAGTCACTTTGAAGAGACTCTCACAGCCTGCCGGATTGACGGCATTTTCGTCGGTCACTGTCATAAGATTGCAACCTGCATAAATTATAACGGCATGAAATTAGTGTTCGGTTTAAAAACAGGACAGTATGACTATCATCTTGAAGGACAGCTCGGCGGTACAGCTATAACCCTTGCGCCAAATTCTGAGGGCTTCAAGGTGCACTATCTTCCCTCGCTTGTTCCTCACGGCCCGTTCCCGGCGAACGGTTCAGTATATACCAATAATTTTTTAGTGGAGTGACTAACGTGAAAATAACAAAAAAGCCGCGTGTAGCAGCCGTCGTCGGGCCAACCGCCTCAGGTAAGACCGCGCTTGCCATTGCCCTTGCAAAAGAGTTTGACGGAGAGGTCATCTCCTGCGATTCGATGCAGATTTACCGAGGTATGGACATCGGCACAGCCAAGCCGACCGTCGCCGAAATGGACGGTATCCCTCACCACATGATCGACATAATCGAACCGTCCGAGCCCTTCTCTGCCGCTGATTATTCGCCGCTTGCCAAGGCTGCTGCGGATGACATTATATCGCGCGGAAAGCTACCGATCTTCTGCGGCGGCACGGGACTTTACCTTGATGCCGTTCTGTGCGCAAACAGTTACGCCGACACAGAAACCGACCTTTCGCTTCGTGAAGCGCTTCTTTACGAGGTTGAACGTGACGGTGCCGATGCGATGTGGGAACGCCTGCGTGCGGTTGATCCCGAAGCCGCCGAGGCGACTCATAAAAACAATATAAAACGAGTTGTCCGTGCGCTTGAAATATATCTCTCAAGCGGTGTGACCAAAACCGAATGGGACAAACGCTCACGTCTCGCTCCGACGCCGTTCGAAGCAACGGTTATCGCACTTGAGCGTGAACGCGATGAGCTTTACCGCCGCATAGACCTGCGCGTTGACATCATGATGGAAATGGGACTTGAAAACGAAGTGCGCGAGCTTCTAACTTCTGGTCGTCTGCCACGCACATCCACCGCGGCACAGGCGATCGGTTACAAGGAATTCATCGAATATTTTGACGGCATCACCTCGCTCGACGATGCGGTTTCAATGATAAAACAGTCTTCAAGACGTTACGCAAAGCGCCAGCTGACCTGGTTCAGACGCAGTAAAGAGGTAAATTGGATAAATTCGGGCGATAATTTTGAAGATATTGTAAACATTGCGAAAAAACTCTTAACTTAATCGCGATTATATGATATAATATATTTTATAAAACCACAAATATATTTAAGGTTTCAAGATGCAAAAAAATACGGAAAAACGAACTAACAACCCGCTCGGCGGATTTCTCGGATATTTGATTTCCGTTGTTATTTCCGTCATAGCGGTCATCTACCTCGGCTATCACTTTCTCGGCAGTCTCGGCAATGAACTTACAACCGAGTATGCCATACAGGTCGTTGAAAACGATTTCGAAACGTTTGATGCTTACATTTTCAGAAACGAAACGGTTGTTTATTCCGAAAAGACCGGCGGCGTCGGTTATGCTTTTACTGACGGAACAAAGGTCAAGGTCGGATCAACGGTGGCATCAATATACGGCGGTGACACGGCAACGGGAAGTGCCGCACGTAACGAAATAATTGCCATCGACCGCGAAATCGAGCTGCTCAATGAGAGCAATTCAACAGACGGACTTGCACTTTCCGACACAAAAACGCTCGATGCCAGAATCGACAGCTATTATATGTCAATACGTCAAAGTGCAGAGGAAGGTGTCTATTCGGGGCTTTCCAATCGCCGCGATGAGCTTTTAACCCTTCTCAATAAACGCCAGATAATAACAGGTAAGGTTGAAAATTTCGATTACGTTATCGACGACCTCACTGAAGAACGCGACCGTTTAACTTCAGGTCTCGACTCGGTTAACGAAACGGTCACGGCACACGCAACAGGATTTTTCTATTCCGCACTCGACGGGTATGAAGCAATATTCTCGGCAGACAAGATTAACCGTCTGACTCCCGAAATGTTTGATGACCTGATTGCAAGTGAACCGGAAAGCTACGATTCACACGCCGTCGGAAAGATCGCCACTGATTTTTCATGGTACATTGTCATCGAAACAACGCTCCCCGAGCTGCGAAATTACAACGAGGGTTACACATACGATGTAATATTCCCATATAACAACGACACAAAGCTCGGAATGAAGCTCTCGAGAGTCATCGCATCAGATATGGATCAACGTGTACTGCTGGTGTTCTCATCGCATGAATTTCCGGCAGACTTCAGCTTCAACCGTATGCAGCCGGTTGAGGTTGTCAGAAGCTCACATACCGGATATAAAGTCCCTATCTCAGCAGTGCGACTCTCCGAGGATGGACGCATGGGCGTTTATATTCTGGTCGGAACAACAGTGGATTTCCGTTACATTGATGTGCTGCTCGAAGCGGACGGTTACTATATAGTCGCGCCGCGTGACGCCGAGAACGATCCCGAGTATTACACAAAGCTCGGTCTTTACGATATCATCATAACCGGCGGTAAGGATCTCTACGTCGGCAAGATAATAACATAGCAAACGGAGATACACATGGATACATCCGAAAACACCCGTTTCGATCATAGCCTGATCGCCGAACGTCTTGGTGCTGCACGAAGCGAAATCGCTTCCCTTTCGTGCGGACGTGACGTAAAGCTCCTCGCTGTTACAAAAACAGTGCCGGTTGATGTGATAAATTACACAATCGACGAGCTTGGCATCACCGCAATCGGTGAGAACCGCGTTCAGGAGCTGCTCGAAAAATACGATCACCTGCATCATCCGAAAAACGGTAAGCTCGAGATACACCTCATCGGTTCACTTCAGACCAACAAGGTGAAATATATCATCGACAAGGTCGATATGATTGAATCGGTTGACAGTTTAAAGCTCGCCGCCGAAATCGACAAGCAGGCAAAGAAGCATTCGCTCACAATGGACATTCTCGTTGAAGTTAATATCGGACGCGAGGAACAAAAGGGCGGTGTCATGCCGGAGGAGCTCGATGATTTCATAGTAAAGCTCGGTGAATTTTCAAACCTGCGACTGCGCGGACTTATGACAATCGCACCGAAATGTGACGAAAAACAAGATTATTTGAAGTTTTTTGAAAAAACTTATCAATATTTTATTGACATTTCAGAAAAAAAGCTTCATAATATATGTAGGGACTCTTTCAATGTGCTCTCAATGGGCATGAGCGGAAGCTATCCCGAGGCAATCCGCGCCGGTTCAACCGAAATAAGACTCGGTTCAACGATCTTCGGCGCAAGAACTTATCCCGAAACTAAATAAAAAATAATTTATGAGAAAATAATTTGGAGGTACAGCAAAATGGGACTCTTTGACAAAATTAAGAACGGTATCAACCCCGAGAACGATCTCGGATACGACGAGCCTGATCTCTACACTCAGCAGATCCAGGACGACTTCAACAACACACAGATGTATAATCAGCCTCAGTACGGCGCACAGGATCAGTATGCCGCACAGGATGACGGCCTGCAGGTAAGCGGAAGCTCTCTCGACATCAAGGTAATAAAGCCCGAGCGTTTCGACAGCGCTTCGCAGATTGCTAACCATCTTCTCAACCGCCGCACCGTAGTTCTCAACCTCGAGGCTACAAACAAGGAAACTGCACGCCGTCTTCTCGATTTCCTTTCCGGTGTTGCATATTCAATCAACGGTGGTATCAAGCGCGTTGCAAACAATACTTATGTTATCACGCCCTGCAACGTAGACGTATCGGAGGGTGCGCTTCAGGATAAGCGTCAGAAGGAAAATTCTTCCGACTACTACGAAAACGAGATCTGACAATAACGAACTGCCGACGGCGGAGGAACTATATCTCCCCGTCGTTGGCTTTTTCATGCATACGGAGATTTTACAGTCGTGACCGACTTTATTTATGTTTTCACCGGCTTTGTTCGCCTGTTTTTGGCGGTTCTCGAAATGCTCATGATAGTGCGTATGTTGCTTTCATGGATGCCCGTTGATGACGATTCGCCGGTAGTGAATTTCGTCTTCGCGATGACCGAACCGCTTATTTTACCGGTAAGAATCATACTCGAGCGCTCTGCAACAGTTCAGGCTTTACCGATTGATTTATCCTTTTTTGTCGTATTCGTGCTACTTGGCATCATTCAAACAGCTCTGCCCACGGTGGTCTGATGGAGTTTAACATCTCTTCCCTTCTGACCGACGACGAGGAGCGTTTGATCAAACGATGCAGGGAGCTGTTTTTGCGCGCCGATGAAGGAGTTGCCGGTGCATCTCATTTTCTCAACCTGCGTGAACGCTTTATTATCGAACACCAACTGTCATCAATTTTTTCAAACGATGACTCAGATCCGCTCTGCTTTTTCTGGGGCGGATATCCAAACGCCCAGCGCGCCATTCTTTGGTGTCTGCCCGCATACAGCCGTTACAGCCTCACCGAAAACACACCTCTGCATACTGTTTTCAAAGAGGAATTTGACGGCGAATTTATACCCATCAAAATTAAAACCAGCGGTTACGTCAAACTCGCACACCGCGATTTTCTCGGCGCACTTATCGGGCTCGGAATTGAACGATATGCGCTCGGTGACATTCTCCCGGACGACACCGGTGCAGTTGTTTTTGCATCATTATCGGTGTCGGAGCTCATAAAAAGTGAACTCACTTATATCGGACGTGACAAAGTAAAGGTTACCGATATCACGCTTCCCGATGATTTCAATTTTGAACACACTTTCGAAAATGTTCACGGAACAATCGCCTCGCCAAGGCTTGACGCTGTCGTTTCCGAGCTTGCACGCACTTCACGCGAGAGCGCAAAGGGACTGATACGCGAGGGACTTGTCGAGCATAATCACTTCACCGCCTGTGAATCCGACAGAGAGGTTACAAACGGTGATATTATTTCAATACGAAAAGTGAGCGGCACCAAGGGCGGCAAATTTATCATTGACAGCCTTGACGAAAAGTCAAGCAAGGGACGGATAAGGCTTGCAGCACGCCGCTTTGTATAAAACACAAAATAAAATGAAAGGATGTTAAATCATGCTCCCTCCGCACGAACTGAAAAATAAGTCTTTCTCTAAATCACTGCGCGGATACAATCCTGTTGAGGTTGATGAATATATCGATTTCCTCATAGAAAAATATACCGAGCTTTACCGCGAAAACGACGAGCTTGAGCATAAGCTTAAAGCAGCAGCAGCTCGCCTTGATGAACTTAAAAACGACGAAGAATACATCCGAAGCACACTTGTTGACGCAAAACGCGCCGCAAACAAAATAAAATCGGATGCCGAGGACAGAGCCGAAGAAATCGTTCGAAGCGCAAAGGCATCCTGCAACACGATTCTCTCCGATTTCAACGACAAGATCGAATACGGCAGAGAAACTCTCGCAGAGCTTCAGCGTGACGCATTTGCCTTGAAGCGTGAGCTCTTTGAGCGTTACAGCGAGCATATTCAGTTTATCGAAAAGCTCACCGAGGGCATTGACGAGGATTCGATTCCCGAAACATCCGAAATGCGCCGCAAGGCAGTCAGTGAGCTTAAATCAAGAATTTCAAACACATATTCGGCTCCGGAAAATGAAGAGCCCATCGAAACTGATGAAAACGATAATATAGTCATTGATGAACCGATTGATAAGCCCGTTGAGACTGTTGAACAGCTTCCTCTTGTTCCTCAGCCGGAAGAAGAATTGGCACTTGATATTTCACGTGAACCTCTTACCTCCGAAAACACAAAGTCAACGCTTAAGGGTTCAATTATGGAGCTTAACCGTCAGTACAAAGAAAACGTCGGTGACGAGGTTATAAACACGCCCGACAGTGATCTCGGCGAGGACGTAAGCTATATGGATTTTGTAAAATCCGTAACGTCAAATCCGGATGATGACGAAAAAGAAGCTGATCTTGAAATTCTTTTTGAAGACAGCAAAAAAAAGAAAAAGAAAAAAAGAAAACATAAATAAGTTAAAATAGCAACTAAAGGAGCAAACTGCAATGCCACAGGACTATTCAAAAACATTAAATCTCCCGAATACCGACTTTTCCATGCGCGCTAACCTTCCCCAGCGTGAGCCGGAGATCGGTGCTGTTTGGGCAAACGAAAACATCTATCAAAAAATGCTTGAGAAAAACGAGGGCAAGCCGCTTTTCATTCTTCATGACGGTCCTCCCTTCTCAAACGGTAATATCCACATGGGTACCGCACTCAACAAGGTGCTCAAGGATTTCATCAACAAATACAAGGCAATGAACGGCTTCAAGGTTCCGTATGTTCCCGGCTGGGATAACCACGGTATGCCTATCGAATCCGCTATCATCAAGAAAAACAAGCTCGACCACAAGAATATGTCGGTTTCCGAGTTCAGAACCGCCTGCCACGATTTTGCAAAGGATTTCGTTGATATTCAGATGATCTCCTTCAAGCGTCTCGGCGTACTCGGCGACTGGGATAACCCTTACCTCACAATGGATCCTAAGTTTGAAGCACGTGAGGTTAAGGTATTCGGTGAGATGTATAAGAAGGGCTATATCTATAAGGGACTGAAGCCCGTATATTGGTGTCCTCATGACGAAACCGCTCTTGCTGAAGCGGAGATCGAATACAAGGATATCGACTGCACCTCCATTTACGTTAAATTCAAGGTTAAGGACGACCTCGGCAAGTTCTCTGCCCTCGACCTTGACAACACCTATTTTGTAATCTGGACAACCACAACATGGACACTCCCGGGTAACCTTGCAATCGCAGTTCATCCGCGCGAGAAATATGTTGCAGTTAAAGCGGCAAACGGCGAGACTTATATCCTTGCCGATGCACTTGCAGACAAAACTATGGCAGCAGCAGGTATTGAAAGCTATGAGCGTGTTGCAGAGTTTGTCGGCGGCGACTTTGAATATATGAGCGCACAACATCCTTTCCTTGATCGTGAAAGTAAGCTTCTGCTTGCCGAGTACGTTACAATGGAAAGCGGTACAGGCTGCGTACACACAGCTCCCGGCTTCGGTGCAGATGACTATGTAACCTGTATGCGCTATAAGATTCCGATAATCGTACCAGTTGATGACCGCGGCTATCAGACCGAGGACGCAGGTAAGTTTGCAGGTATGTACTATGAGGAATCAAACGAAGCAATTCTCAAGGATATGAAAGAATCGGGCGCACTGCTCGCTTCCGAAAATATCAGCCACAGCTATCCTCATTGCTGGAGATGTAAGAACCCGATCATCTTCCGTGCAACCCCTCAGTGGTTCTGCTCTGTTGACGCTTTCCGTGCAGAAGCTGTAAAGGCTTGCGAGAGCGTTGATTGGAATCCTGCATGGGGTGGAGAGCGTATGGTTTCGATGATCAACGAGCGTGCAGACTGGTGTATTTCCCGTCAGCGCCGTTGGGGTCTGCCGATTCCCGTTTTCTACTGCCCTGAATGTAAAAAACCGATTTCCACCGATGAAACCATCGCGGCAGTTTCCGCAGAGTTCGCGGCTAACGGCTCCAACTCCTGGTTTGACAAGACATCCGAGGAACTGCTTCCCGCAGGCTTCAAGTGTCCTCATTGCGGATGCGACCACGGCTTCATCAAGGAAACCGATACACTCGACTGCTGGTTCGACTCCGGTTCAACTCACTTCTCCGTTCTCGAGAATGGCGAGCTTTCACATTGGAGCGGCATGCAGTGGCCCTCTGACCTCTATCTTGAGGGCGGTGACCAGTATCGCGGATGGTTCCAGTCTTCCCTTCTCACCGCTGTCGGCGCAAAGGGACAGGGCGCACCTTATAAGCAGGTTCTCACACACGGTTGGGTTGTTGACGGCGAGGGTAAGGCAATGCACAAATCGCTCGGCAACTCCGTTTATCCCGAGGACGTAATCAAGAAGTACGGCGCGGATCTGCTCCGTCTTTGGGCGGCTTCGAGTGACTATACCGTTGACGTTCGCTGCTCCGATAACCTCTTCAAGCAGTTCTCCGAGACATACAGAAAGTTCCGCAACACCGCGAGAATTATCATGGCTAACCTCGGCAAGACCGGCGAGGACTTCAACCCCGACACCGATATGCTTCCGCTTTCCGAGCTTGAACCCATCGACAAGTGGGCACTGGCACGTCTCAATAAACTTGTCAAGGAAGCTCACGAGGCTTATAACAGTTATGATTTCCATATCGTTGTTCATGCCATTGCAAACTTCTGTACAATTGATATGTCGAAGCTCTATATCGACATCACAAAGGACAGACTTTACGTTGAAGCGGCTGACTCAAAGACACGCCGTGCAGCACAGACTGCAATGTATCACATTCTCTCCGCTCTGACACGCATCACTGCTCCTCTCCTCTCCTATACAGCAGAAGAAATCTGGGCGGCAATGAAGCATATTTCAAGCGATGACACAAGAAGCGTATTCCTCAACGATATGCCGAAATACGATGAGGCACTCTGCTTCGACGGCATTGAGGACGGTTACGCAAAGCTGTTTGATCTCCGTGATGACGTCATGAAGGCACTCGAAATTGCACGTGCAGATAAGCTCATCGGTAAATCCCTCGACGCAAAGCTCACTATCTGGGCACCTCACGCAGACACCTATGCAACACTTAATTCGTTTGCAACTGAGCTTGAGGATATCTTCATCGTCAGCGGCGTTACCGTACTTGAAGGCAATGCTCCTGCAGATGCGTACACGGAAACTGTTAGCGGCATCGGCGTAAAGGTTGAGCAGGCTGACGGCGAAAAGTGTGACCGTTGTTGGAAGTATTCAACCGAAACTCACGCTGACGGAGATTCTTGTCTGTGCAGTCGTTGTAAGTCAGTTGTGGGCTGATGAAGAAACTTCTGTGGCTTCTGCCTATCGCGGCAATTGTCGGACTTGATCAGCTGACAAAATATCTTGTTGTCAAGAATTTGGAGCTTCATAAAAGTATCACAATAATAAACGGAGTACTCAATTTCACTCGCACAGGCAATGACGGTGCGGTAGCCGGTATACTTGATGATCATCGTTGGGTATTCATGTCAGTGTCAACTGTGGCAATAATAGCGATGCTGATTTTCATGTTCGGTTTTTATAAAAAATACTATTCACCACTCCTATACACTTCGCTTTCAATGGTCGTTGGCGGTGGAATAGGAAACATGATTGACCGTATTGCCCTTGTGGATGTAGTAGACTTTATTGACGTTAAATTCATCCCGTTTTGGAAATTGATATTCAACGTCGCAGATATATTTGTCTGTGTCGGATGCGCTTTGATACTCTTTTATGTTATCAAAAGCGACATCGCCGAATCGCGCAAAAGGAAAGAAAGCGAACAAAAAAACTAAACAAATATCCCTCGGTCATAGATCGGGGGATTTTCATAGGAATTTATGAACATAATAACAAATGAAGACGTCGGCAAGCGTCTCGACGTCTATATAAGCGAAACCGAAGGGCTGACTCGCTCGGCGGCACAAAAATTAATATCGACCGATAACGTCACCGTAAACGGAAAATTTCCTGCGAAGAATTACCGTCTGCGTCTTGGCGACGAGATTGAAACCGAGCTTCCCGAGCCCGTGAGTGACGATGCTGTACCGCAGAATATTCCGCTCGACATCGTTTACGAGGACAGCGACCTGCTCGTTGTAAACAAGCCGCGAGGAATGGTCGTTCACCCTGCACCGGGCAATCCGGACGGTACGCTCGTCAATGCCCTGCTCTATCACTGCGCCGACTCATTATCGGGCATCGGCGGCGTCATACGTCCAGGCATCGTACACCGCATCGACAAGGATACAAGCGGACTTCTCATCGTTGCAAAAAATGATACATCACACCTGAAGCTCGCCGAACAGATAAAGGAACACAGCTTCGAGCGCGAATACAGAGCGATAGTGCTTGGCAATCTGCGCGAGGATAACGGCACTGTCGATGCGCCGATCGGACGTGACATCCGTGACCGCAAGCGCATGGCTATAAATTCGGACGGCAGAAATGCGAGAACCCATTACGAGGTGCTTGAACGCTTCTCTGTTATGGGACACAGCTATACGTTTGTGCGCTGCAAGCTTGAAACGGGACGCACACATCAGATACGCGTCCACATGAAATCGCTCGGTCATCCCCTGCTCGGCGACAGTCTTTACGGCGGCGGAAACACAAAATTTGAACATTCGCTCGGAGAACTCCTCAGCGGACAGTGCCTCACTGCATCGCACATCGGCTTTCTTCATCCGACAAGCGGAGAATTCCTGCGATTTGACTGCGAGCTTCCCGAATATTTCCTCGAGATACTCGATAAACTCAGAAAGGCATCCCAATGAAATTTGATGGAATAATGATAATCACGGACCTCGACGGTACATTCTTTAATTCAAAAGGCAATATCGCCGAGAAAAACATCGAAGCGGTTGAATATTTCAAGAAAAACGGCGGACTTTTCACGATTGCAACAGGCCGCAGTCCGAAATCGCCTCCGTGGCTTACAGAAAAGTTCACACCCCTTGTAAATGCGCCTGCGATACTCTGCAACGGAGCATTTTGCTATAATTTCCACAAAGAGGAGCGTATCTGCGAGATTGAGCTTGATTATCAAAAAGCCACCGAGCTTGCAATGACCGTTCACCGTGACTTCCCCGAAATAACAGTACGCCTTTCAACAGGAAATATTGAATACAGCCTTTCTGCAGAAGAATCTATTGAAATCGTAAACGGCGAATACTGCATCGTTGGCAAAAAAACGCTTGCGATAAAGAACTGGGCGCGAGTCTCCTTTGACGGCGATGCAGAGTCCACAGATCGCGTTCGTGAGCGTTTCCATGACGAGTACAGCAAATACTTCGCGCTTATGAAGCCGTGTCCGATCATATACGAGTTTCAGGACATCCGCGCTACAAAGGGACAGGCACTCGACCGTCTGCGTGGATATCTTAAAGACAGTGGGCTTATAAAAGGCGATCTCACGGTATATGGCGCCGGTGACTACGAAAACGATCTCGACCTGCTCGCTCATGCGGATATCGCCGCGTGTCCCGAGAATGCGATAGATTCGGTAAAAGCACGCTCAAAGGTACAGCTTTGTCACTGCGATGACGGTGCTATTGCTGATCTTATTGAGAAAATCGAAAAAACAAAATAGATATAAAAGTACGCACCGCAAGCTCGTTTTTTGAACTGCGGTGCATTTTATATTAAAGATTATAATACTTATCAAATTCTGCAGGATGAGGAATTGCCGCAAGCTGACGGCACTCTTCGCGCTTATTTTTGATGAAGTTTGTGATAAGCTCCTTCGGGAATACGCCGCCGGCAGTCAGATAGTCGTTATCTGCCTCGAGTGCATCAAGCGCTTCGGGAAGCGAGGTCGGAAGATGATGGAGCTTTGCCTTTTCCTCGT
>CAYSFT010000040.1:0-19653 GCA_964430755.1 uncultured Lachnospiraceae bacterium
CAGCAGCACAGGCTGAGTTCGACTACGACACAGCAAATCTTGCAAACCGTAACCTCACCGAAGCACATCAGGCATGGGCGACTGCATCTGTTGAAACAGCAGACAACAGAGTATCCGGAACGGGTTATGCAGGTTCAACTCTTACCCTTGCAGGTGAGATTCAGCTTGACCTCGTATTCCTGAACAGGGCAGTTGGTACAGATTACAGCGATCTCTATGCAGTAATCACATACACCGACCACTATGGAAACGCTAAGAACTTCACCATTGAGGGTGCAGACTTCATTAAGTACGGCTCTTCAATGTGCCAGATCTCGATAACAGGTATGGCAGTTGCAGACTACAAGGCAGTAGTAAACTGTGTAGTATACAACTCCGACAACGAAGAAGTTGCAAATGCAGCGGACAGCGTAGAATCCTATGCTAACCGTAACTCCGCAAACCTTGGTGCAACCGTTGACACTATCGTTAAGTTCGGTGCATCGTCTTATAACTACTTCCACTAATCTAAAATAAACCCGGGTTTCGGCCCGGGGCATGAGTCCGAGAGGTTTACTATATTCTCCTCGGATTTGTGCCCGAGGTCGAAGCGCGATCTCGATGTGAGCTTTCACATTATTCATATTTTTTTGGAGGGAAAACCTATGAAAACGAAACGCATTATTTCAATGCTGCTTACGACTTCGCTTTCATTGTCAGCATTCCCGTTGACAATGGCGGCAGCCGGCAGCGACGCAGCTAAAGATTCTGCGATTGATGACGTGATCATCCTTGACGAGGGATGGTCTGCGAATGGCGCTTCTTTAGAATTCATTACCGATACCGACGGTGATGGACTGAAGAATGCAAACGGAGATAATGAGTATATCCATGTTGATAACTCCAGTCCGAAATCAAATCAGATTGCAGGCGGTGCTTACTCAGATAAAGTAACGCTTCCGGCAGGCAAGACCTACAAATTTACGGTCTGGCTTCGTTCAACTCCCACATATAAAAACAATGCCGCTGCAGATAATGTATTTTCTCTGTTCTTAGGCTATCAGTACGGTCAGAACCAACTTTTCAAGGTTGGAACCAATAATAAAATAAAGGTGCTTGCCGTCAGCGAAGATGTTGACAGTGCAACAGGTAAAATTACACTCTCCGACACATGGACAAAATACACCTCGGTTTTCACAACTCTTGAGGATGTTCCGTTCCGTTCCGAGGGTGTGATTCACGGCGGTATAATCTTCTATGCGGATAACCCTGCAAACGGTGACGGTACGCCGTTTGACATTGACGGTCTTTCGCTTTATGAATCCGAGCTTACCGTTGACGGTTATGTTCCCGTTAGCGGTGCTAAGAATATAGTCGGCGGCTCCATAGTTGATAACTGGGCAACTCATCAGCAGTGGAACAGCAGAGGTGCAAAGCTTACAAATGTATCGGAGAATCCTTTCCACCGTGCAGAGGCGGCAAGCGCTGACACAGCTTTAACATATGCTCCCGAAAATGACACAGTGCTCGATAGGGGTATATATGAGCTTTCCGCAAAAGTCCGTCTCGGTGATTTCGTCTGGGAAGAGTGGATTGATGCTCCGGCGGGCGGTAATGCGGCAGCACTCACTGCAACTATCGGCGGTGCGACTGTTACTGCGGATTCGGCAGTCAATGTTACTAATGACTGGTCAACGGCTAAGTTTACTGTTGAAATTAACGCTGACAATGTGAAATTAAGCGATATCAAGTTCGCCATTGACGAAGCGCGTACACTTGATATTGATGATGTCAAGCTTAGAAAGCTCAGCTCCGACGATTATCTGACTCTTGACGGAAACTTTGTTAAAAAGGTTGTTGAGAGTGAGGCGTTTGATTCTTACATTAACGCTAAGGATACTGATGATAACGGAAAGGCAGCCGCTTGTGTCGGATACATTGGTAATGCTCTGACAAGTGCGGTTACAAACGGTGACGGCGGCGAATTTGAGCTCAGCTTCTATATCCGTTCCAATTCCGCAACTCCTGATAATGTTATTGTCACACTTGGTTCAGAGTTCTCGTCTGAGTTCATTCTGTCTCAGGCTAGCGGCGTAACCGGCGATGATGCTCTCGGTTATATCACCGTAAACTCCATTGAAGGTGGTGCATATTCGGGAACTAAGCTCAATCTCACCACCGATTGGCAGAAGTACACGATCAACTTCACTATCGACGGCAAAGTCAGAAACATCGCTGCAAGAGGTATCAGATTCCATAGTATAGAGGATGTTGATATCGGCGGTTTAACCCTCACAAGAACCGACACAAATTCTGTAATCATTGACGAAAACGATGGCGGAGAATGGTACACTGACACTATCTATTGCAACAGTGCGGCGATAACCGATATGGCTTGCGAATACTACACAGCAGATGCGGTTAACGGTATTCATTCCTCATCCGATGAGGTTATCACAGCAGGCGTTTACGAGGTTACAGGTAACTTCCGTACTGATGCTGCGGCGAAGCTTAATGCAGCTGCAAACGGTCAGTCGAGCGAAGCTGCTAACATCGGTACGGTGTGGACAGCTGTGAAGCTTACTCTTGACATAAAGAGAGATCTTCAGCTCAGCGAGATCAATTTTGTGCTTGACGGAGCATATGATCTCGACTTTGCAAACATCAAGTTCACCAAGAAGATGGAATATGATGATTCCTTCGTTGATTTCAATGATGATCCCGTAGCAAAAATCGAGGAAGAAAATCCCACTGCAGAGTATACATCCTTTGCAAGAGCAGCAGACGACAATGCTTCAAATTGGTATGGCTTCGGTTACCGCGGTGAGGCACTTACAACTGCACTTACAAACGGTGTCGGCGGTACATATGAGCTTTCGTTCTGGGCAAGAAGCTCAACAGAGAATGTTGACAAATTCAGCCTTACTCTCGGAACAGAATATTCGTCTGAATATTACCTCAGCAAGGTTGGAACAACGAATACCGTTACCGTTAATTCGGTTGACGGTGCTCTCTCCGGTGAAAAAAACGGTGATTTCCAGCTTTCAACCGATTGGCAGAAATATACAGTCAACTTCACTCTTGACGGAGAGCCAAAGAGCACTCTCGATACAAGAGGTATCAGATTCCATTTCCTTAATAACCCCGTTGATATTGCAGAACTGACGCTTAGCAGAGTTGACGCAGGCAATGAGGCAGCTATCATTGACGGTAATGAGGGCGGCACTTGGTATACAGACAACCGTTATATTGATACAGCCGCTATTATTCCGGCATACTCAACTTATTTCCGTGCAGAGGACGTTGCCGGCATCAAGCCCGGCTCGGATGAGATTCTTCCGATCGGTGTATATACCGTTGAAGGCTCATTCCGTTCGGGAAGCGATACCGCTATCACCGTTTCTGCCAGCGATTACACAAGCGATCCTATCAATGTTACAACATCATGGACTCTTGGCTCGACCACACTTGCAGTTAAGAAGCCGATTTCCCGCAGTGATATCAAATTCACGCTCGGCGGCAAGCAGGATCTTGATTTCGCAGGTATCACGTTCACCAAGATCATGGATTACAACACTGATTACACCGATCTTGATGATAATCCCGTTATAAAGGTTGATGAAAACAATCCTTTTGAAACTTATCTCAGCGTAGAGAGAGCAGCAGACGACAATGCTTCAAATTGGTATGGCTTTGGTTACCGCGGTGTGGCACTTACAACTGCACTTACAAACGGTGTCGGCGGTACATATGAGCTTTCGTTCTGGGCAAGAAGCTCAACAGAGAATGTTGACAAATTCAGCCTTACTCTCGGAACAGAATATTCGTCTGAATATTACCTCAGCAAGGTTGGAACAACGAATACCGTTACCGTTAATTCGGTTGACGGTGCTCTCTCCGGTGAAAAAAACGGTGATTTCCAGCTTTCAACCGATTGGCAGAAATATACAGTCAACTTCACTCTTGACGGAGAGCCAAAGAGCACTCTCGATACAAGAGGTATCAGATTCCATTTCCTTAATAACCCCGTTGATATTGCAGAACTGACGCTTAGCAGAGTTGACGCAGGCAATGAGGCAGCTATCATTGACGGTAATGAGGGCGGCACTTGGTATACAGACAACCGTTATATTGATACAGCCGCTATTATTCCGGCATACTCAACTTATTTCCGTGCAGAGGACGTTGCCGGCATCAAGCCCGGCTCGGATGAAATTGTGCCGATGGGTATTTATGAGGTTAAAGGTACCTTCCGCGCCGATGCGGACACTATTCTTTCCGTTTATGCAAACGGTGAGGGAAGTGAAGGCGTTGAAATTTCAGGGCGGTGGCAGGAGGTAACGCTCACGCTGCGTCTCAAGAAGTCAACCGCACGTTCTGATATCGAGTTCACGCTCGGAGATCAGTGTACCCTTGATTTTAATGATATCACATTCACAAAGGTTCAGGATTACGAGCTTGAGGCATTTATCGGTGCTAACGGTGATCCTATCGTGAAGGTTAACGAGGAAGAAAATCCCTTTGAAACTTATGTAACTGTTGAGAGAGCGGCAGACGATCATACATCCGCTTACTACGGCTTTGGTTACACGAGCGATGCTCTTACAAAGGCGATCAACAGTGGCTCGGGAAATACGTTCGAGCTTAGCTTCTATATCCGTTCCGCGACAGAGGCAACCGATAATATTATTCTCACTCTCGGAACAGAGTTTTCCTCCGAGTATATCCTTACAAAGCTTGGCAGTTCCGGCGATGACTCTCTCGGACACATTGACGTTCTCTCCGTAGAGGGCGGTGCGTATGTCAACAACAGACTGGCTCTTTCCACCGAATGGCAGAAATACACAATCACATTCACTCTTGACGGAAGTGTTCGAAACATTGCCGGCAAAGGTGTCAGATTCCATAATCTTAATAACCCCGTTGATGTTGGCGGACTCACTCTTACCAATGCAGAAACAGGCGCTATTCTTGTTGGCGAAAATGATGACGGCAAATGGTACAGCGATAATCTTTACGTCGATTCTGCTGCTATCGGCACAGAATATTCAAGCTATTACCGCGCAGAGGGTACTGCAGGCGAGAATACCGGCTTCAGAATCAACGGCACAGATGAGCTTGAACCCGGCGTTTACTATGTAACCGGTGAATTCCGTGTCGGTGCTGATGATGGAAGCGCGCAGCTTTCCGCTTGTCTTGCAACCGCACCGCTTAAGACACTCTCGGGCGCTGATTATGTTCAGCTTTCAGACACATGGGTACGTGTTACATTTGTTGTCGATACGGTTGTTGACGGCTTCACTATTGGCGATATCATGTTTATGCTTGATAACGGCATGAATCTTGATTTCAATAATATAACCATTGAGCAGATTGACCGTTATGTTAGATTATCCAGTGTCAATGTCGGAACTATAATGGCACTTCTCGCGCTCAAGAAAGCGTATGCAGAGGGCCGCGGCCCCACAAAGCCCGACAACGGTGTCAGAGTTGAGCTTGAGCTTTCCGATATGCCCGTTGCAGACAGAGAGGGTAACCTCCTTGCAGCGACAGGAAACATCAGAAACTGGTTCTACGGCGATCAGTCGATTACCATGAACAAGGATGAGGACGGTTCAACTTACCTCACAATGGGCAACATCACAAACAACAAGACAGGCTTCAGATATGCTCCTCAGATTGCAATGCGCAAGGGCGTTTACCGTTTCAGTGGTGAATTCCGTGCGGCAAATGAGGGCGAAACCACCGTTGTTCGTATCACGATCGGCGGTGAGCGCAGAACACTTTACCTCACAAACGAATGGACAAAGGTTGAGTTCATCTTCGTAACCGATAAGAAGTCTGCGATCGAGTTCACCGTCAAGGGCGGTCCTGTTAACTGGTATGTTCAGGATTACGACATCAGAAATCTGTCGCTCGTTGACCTTTCGAACGATCCTATTGACATTGAGCTTTGCACGACCGGTGACTTCGAGAATCCCGAAAATGCAATGGTGGGCTGGTCTGCACCCGAGGGAGTTGGTAAGATCGAGGTCGTTACAGAGAACGGCAACAGCTTCTTACGTAATACCGAGCGTACGGTCAACTATATAGGTGTATACTACACAGCACCCACGGAAATCTCGGAAGGTGTAATGTACACAGTTTCGTACGATATCCGCACATCCGTACCCGGCGAAACAACTATTGCACGTGCCCACTACTATGAGGGAAGTAAATCAAGCACCAGTGACCTCTATCTCAATGACGGAAGCGGCGTGACATATGAAGCTACAAACGAATGGAAGCATATTGAATCCACATTCGTTGCTTCGACAAGCGGTGCACTTCGCGTCGGCATTGCAGGCGGTCCTTATGCAGAGTATATTTATGCATTTGATATCGACAACTTCAAGATCACAGAGCATCTTGGTGTGGTCGCTGACGAATATACCGCAGGTGATTTTGAGGATCCCAATACCGCACTTCTTAACTGGTCGAGACCCTCCGGCGGAGGAGTTATGAATATTGTCACCGAGGATGGCAACAGCTTCCTGCGCAACACAGAGCGTACCATTAACTACCATGAGCTTATGCTTCGCACACCCGTTAAGGTTCAGGCAGGAAACCAGGTAAGAGTTGCTTATGATGCACGTACCTCTGTCCCGGGTGAAACCAGCGTGCTTCGTGCCAACATCAAGGCAGGCGACGCAGCAGCAGAGGATCTCAAGCTTACATCCGGCGCTTCCAATAACCAGGGCAACGAGTTTACGATCAACAACGAGTGGAGACACGTTGAATGCATCTGGACCGCAACTGCTGACGGTACACTGCAGTTTGCAATCGGCGGCGGCGGACGCGTTGAATACATCCAGTCGTTTGACCTTGATAACCTTGTTATTGAAGTTATTGAATAATAATAGAAGGAGAAAAACGCATGAAAAAATTTAAATTTCTTTCAGCTATTCTTACAGTTGCGCTCGCGGTACAGTTTTTCGCTGTTACCGCCAGTGCAAAGCTGGTAGTCGGTGTCAGCGGTGTTCCGGCGAAAAAGGCAGAATTTGTTCAGCCGCTCTCCATCCCGGCGCAGACTCATCAGGGCAACAGGCTCTCAAGAAGTAACTTTGATGCGAGCGACTCTCTTGAATTCTGGACAACGATGTCAGCCAGTATGCGTCTTGAATGGCTTGGTGACAAAAACGGCGGTTACCTTCGTACAGACTGTATTCCATACAACTACTACGGCTTCCGCTTTGCTCCTCTCTTTGAGGTTGAGCCCGGTATTTATAAGTTTGAGGGTTATTTCCGCACATACAATCAGGATGAGGTGACAAGTCTTCGTGTTGAGTTTGTAGACTATGAAAACTATGAAATGGAAACTCTTGTTGTAAACTGCGGCAACGAATGGCAGAAGGTTGAATACTATGTAACAATCACCAATACACTTCAGCATATAAATGTCTGCGGTGCAGGTTACGTTGAGTTCATCCAGGACTACTGTATGGATGAGTTTTCTCTTGTTGAGGTTGATGAAATTCCCGAGGGCGCAAACGCAACAAAGAGATTCGGCGCCGAAGTTGACAGAGCAAAGGCTCTCGAAATCACATATAAGAACGCAGGCGGCTTCTCTGAAACATTTGATCCCGAAACCTACCATGCAAAATACAAGACCAACGGTGTTATGTTAAATAACGATGCCGATGGTACGCTTCACAATGTTGGAAACGCCAACGGCACTGTTACCGAGGATGATATCATCAACGCAATAATGCAGTACAAGGACACACAGGTTACCGATTTTATGCTCACTGTCTGCAATGAAATTGCAACCTATCCGTCTCTTGTCTGGATGTCATACCTTGATAAGTATTATCAGACCGAGGAAAACGGGGTTGAGGTTGACTATACAGAGTCAGCTCCGACCAAGGGTGCACAGCACATCTGGGAAACTCTTCACACAGACTATATCGGCCTCTGGGCAGAGCTTTTACCCGAAATGGGAATCAATCCCTGGCTTTCCTTCCGTATGAACGATGCGCATGACCGCAGTAAGGAAACCTCATTCTTACTTTCTGATTTCTATCATGAGAATCCGCAGTTCCGCCGCGTTACTCACCGCACCTACGGTAATATGGGTAACCTCTACGATTACACTCATCCCGAGGTTCGCGAACACTACCTTGCGCTCATAAACGAGGCACTCAGCCGCTACGAGGTTTACGGAATCGAGCTTGACTTCCAGCGCGAGAGATACCTCTGGTACATCGGCGGCGAATATAACGGTCTTGACATTCTTAACGACTTTATGCGCGATGTTGATGACATTGTGTCGGTTTATGAGGAAAAGTACGGTCATGAGATCAAATTTGCGGTTCGTGTACCGTCCGATCCCCAGACCTGCTATGAGCACGGCTTTGATATTCCCACATGGGCAGCAGAGGGCATTATCCACCACGTTACCGTAACAGGACGTTTTGAGGTTACCGACCTTGATATGCCGATAAGACTTTGGGATTCTATTCTCACTCCCTTCGGCGTAACACTTGCGGCAGGTATTGACACATCGTATGTAAGACATACAGCTTATGCGGCAAATGCAGGTTGGACTCCCGAGCTTTATGCAGGCTTCTGCGCAAACGCTTATTCGCAGGGTGCTGATAAGGTATACATCCTTAATCTGAATACCGGTATAACCAATGTTGTGCCGGAAAAGGAAAAGGTTACTGTCGGAGTTGACTCAACAATTAAAGCACTTAACACAAGATGGTTCTTCACAACAAACATGGGTTCATATGATAAGGTTCTCGAAATGAACCGCAGATGCACTGTTACCTTCAATGACTCGCCGATTGACTGGAAATCTTATGAGTATGTACTTCCCATGACAATCGTTCCCGATTCCACTGCTATACTCCGTATCCCTGTTGGCGATATCACAGTCGGCTCCAAGGTTACGCTTGATATATCGTTCCCCGAATATAAGATAAAGGACGATATGGTGGTGCCCACGGTTTACGTAAACTCCGAGCTTTGTACATATGAGAGCTACGGTTCGGCACGTCCCGGCGGTACCGGCGTATTCACTGAGGATCCCGTACTCCATTACAGCGTTCCCGTCGAGGCTCATGACGAAACATATTTCGTTATTGAGATCATGTATGACGGCGCAGGCGGTTATACAATGGAACACGCAGAGGTTTATATTGAGCCGTTAGGTTAATGAAATGAAATGCCGCATGGGGTTCATGCAGCTCTGTGCGGCAGCTTCAACACTTTGTCCGTATCTTATCGTTATGGAAGACACAACTGTTGAATATTTGGAAGCCTACATCAAGGTGACCGAGTAAAAATAAAATTTTGAGGTGATTTAATGAAAAAACGTATTCTTTCGATGCTTCTTCTCGGCGCAATGCTGACCTCGCTTGCTGCTTGCGGCGGTGACTCCGAGGACAATGGCGACAAGGACGCTGACAGCGATAATGCTGAAGCAACTCCTGCCGGAATTGAAGCGACAAATTACAATCTTCCGTTTGAGATCTATGCTCCTGCGGATGACACAATGTATTCGAGATACTATTTCTCTGATGATGCGGGCACAGACGTTATGACCAGAGCTATTTACGAGCGTGAATCTTTGGTTGAGGCGCATCTCGGTGTTGACATCGGTTACACGCTTACCGGTGATCTCCGCGATGTAAAAACCGTTATGCAGAATATGGTTATGACCGGCGAGGATACATATCAGCTCGTTCTGACACACTGCATTTCCGGTCTGTCTGCAATGATCGTTGAAGACTTACTTTACGATTTCAACGATTTTGAATATGTTGATATGACCAAGGAATGGTGGAACCAGCAGGCAAAAGAGGCGCTTTCGGTTAACGATTACACCTTCTATGCCGTTTCCGACTATATGCTTCCCGACGTTAACTGCGTTCTTGTAAACAAGTCGCTTCTTGAGGAATTTAATCTTGAGAATCCGTATGATCTTGTTCGTGAGGGAACATGGACCATCGACAAGATGATGGAAATGATGTCTGCTGTAACGACCGATAACGGTGACGGCAGATGGAATGTTAACGACCAGTACGGTCTCGGCTGTCCCAATGACTTCTTCCTCAACTCTTTCATCTATGCGTTTGATGTAAGCCTTATCGAAAAGAACAACGACGGCGATCTTGAGTTCGCGTTCGACAACGAGCGTTCATTCACCATGATCGAAAAGATCGGCGAGCTTCTTAATGGCGGAGACGCGTGGGTTTATAAGTATACTCTCGCTCCCGACGATGATGAAGCACTTCCTGTATCCAAGGGACGTACTCTTTTCAACATCGAGGCTATGGGCGAGCTTTATAAGTACCGTGACAGCGATGTTGATTACGGTATTCTCCCGTATCCGAAGCTCGAAGCAACACAGGATGCTTATCAGACCAATGCATGGTCGGGTATGATGTCTGTTCCGAAGACCGTTGAAAACAGCGAAATGGTCGGCAAGGTTATTGAGCTTCTTTCATATTACAGTCAGACCACCACCGTTCCTGCTTACTTTGATATGGTTCTCGGCGAAAAGATGGCACGTGACGTTGACTCCAAGGAAATGCTCGGAATCATATTTGACGGTGTTGTTTATGACGCAGGTGCAAGCTACTTCGGCTTTGACGAAAATATGAATAAGCTTTTCTTTACTCCCCATGCGCTTATCATAAACGGCGTGGGTCCGACAGGATTTTCGTCTCACCTTGCGCAGTATCAGCCCGGTGCAGAGGCGGCAATCGAGGAATTCAATAAGACAGTTAATGCAATTGTCAGAGACTGATCCTCATTATAATTTATTTTGTATTCAGCTCTGCTTTTCACAGTAGAGTTTGAATAAATGTTTTCTCCATTCTATAGCGGCGGCTCCATGGCTTCTTCAACGTGGAGCCGTCCATATAAATTAATGATGGAGAATTTTCTCATTTACGGACATTATTAAATTTATCATAAAAATAAAAAACGGAGGTTACAACAATGGCAAAAAAACGACTCTTGGCAATTTTGCTTGCTGTGGTTTTGATTGTATCGGCGTTTCCGCTGATGCTTAATGTCACTGCAAGCGACGTCACACCGTTGTCGGGTGAAAAATTCACAGGCGACGGTACAGTTTCTCTCGTTGACAACGTTCTTGGTGGAGCAGATAGCAACACCTATGTACGTATGTACGACGTGGAAAACTACAATGCAACTTTTCCACAGTTTGCGAACACATCTGCAACCATTGAAGCAGGAGCTTACTATGAGCTTCACTTCTTTGCACGCACAAACAGCATCGTGAACGACC
Organism: uncultured Lachnospiraceae bacterium; assembly: GCA_964430755.1. GTDB lineage: Bacteria > Bacillota > Clostridia > Oscillospirales > CAG-272 > Flemingiibacterium. The sequence goes on from CAYSFT010000040.1 coordinate 11,279, forward strand.
CCGGAAGCAGAAACTATTATCTGGGACGTGTTTATTACGGTGCAACAACAACGGACGAGCTTTATCCGAAGAACACTGCGATATTTAGTGGAACTTCGAGCGGCAGTTATATAACCGTCGGTGACGAATGGCAGGAATTTACCATCGTATTCCAGGTTCCGTCAGACACCGCTTATACTCAGCCGCTGATCACATTCCGCGGTTCACAGGTGATCGCAGGATACGTTCCGCTTGAATTTGACGAGATGACTCTCATCAAGGTTGATGCAGACACTCTTGACACCACCAATAAAACTTATTCGACAACAGGCAGCTATCTTTTAGACTGCACAAGCGAGTCGAGCGAGGATTGGGTTGGAGCGTGGAGCATTGCGGGTACAGCGGCGAAGGCTGAAATTGCAACCGTAACCGAAACCGAATATTACCGTGCATCTGCTCCGGCAAGCGGCAATACTTCTGTGGCTTATCCCGATGTAACGCTTGATGCAGGTTATTACGAGCTTTCGGGTGATTTCCGTCTGAGTGTTATTGACGGAAGCAAGATTACCGTAACAAGCAACTATGTTACATCTGACACAAACGCCGCAGGACTCACTCTCACAGCGGCAGGCGTCAGTGCAGACAGCACTCTCTCGAACGAGTGGGAAAGCAGCACAGTTGAATTTCTGCTTACAGAGAAGACCACACTTTCCGATATCACTCTCGCGCTCGATTCTGCGCTTGCGTTCGATTACAAGAACATCGTAATCACCAAGACCGCAGACTATGAAGCCCCCGTAGTGAATGTTCCGACAACCATCGACGGTTGGACAGGCATGATAAGCGTTATCGACGACGTTCTTGACACCGATACGGAAACAGTCGGCGAGGCTGACACCAACAGCTATGTTCACATTTACAATGCTGACGGCGACGCTTCGATTTTCTACAGAGAAACATATTCCGACTCTCCCACGGCTGACCTTTTAAGAGGCAACACATATCAGCTTTCCGTATGGCTGCGTACCTCTCCGCTGGCGTGTGATGACACTGTAACCGGTGATGCCCGCTATAAGGATATTGAGGTTCACCTCGGAACAAAGGCAAACTCTTGTATCAGCGAGACTAAGACAAACCCCAATAACAGCAGTCTCATTGAAGGCACAAATATTCGCAAGTATGTATACAGCGAGTTTATAAGCCTTGAAGGTCCGAAGGCAGATGCCGGCGGAATCAGAGTTCTTCCCGAGTGGAACAAGTACACAATGACCTTTGAGGTTACAGAAACCTGTAATGAGCTTTCGCTTGATCAGCTCTTCCCGATCATATTCCTTTCGAAGAGTAGTGCTGAAAACCAGATTCCTTTCGATCTTGACGGACTCTCGCTTAAAGAGGTTGAGCTTAACGCAGAAACCGGCAAATACGATGTTGTCGGCGATGAGCTTATTGATTCCAAGATGGGTACCAATTCGGCAACTCACTGGTATACTCACTCAAGTCAGAATATAGGTAAAGGCGCAACGGCTACATATCTCACCGAAACCGAATATAACCGCGTAAGTGCTACCGAGGGCGAAACTCTCACCGCAATTGCATATGACGATGCGGCAGAGCTCCCGATGGGCGTTTACACTGTAAGCGGTAAATTCCGTGTTTCTGCGATCGACCGTGCAGATTTTGTTGCAGACACTCGCGTCTGGACGACCGGCACTCTCTCGCTTGCAGGAACAGGTGCTGGTTATGTTCCCGGCGAAGTCAGTGCGACGATCGGCGTTGACTCCTGGACTGACGCTTCATTTGACTTCACTGTAACCGAAAACGGCATCAGCTCTCTTGCACTTGCGCTTGACAGTGCGGCTGACTTCGACTACAAGGAGCTCACGCTCACCAAGACCGGCGAATATGTTCCGCCTGTTACCAAGGTGACATACGACGATTGGTCAGGTTACATCGACATAGTTGACGACGTGCTTGACACCGATACAGAGACAGTCGGCGAGGCTGACACCAACGGCTATGTTCACATTTACAATGCTGACGGTGATTCGTCGATCATATACAGAGAATCAAACGAAACTACTCTTTACAGAGGCAACACGTATCAGCTTTCCGTATGGCTGCGTACATCTGCGCTTGACTGTGACGACAGTACAGCCGAGGATTCGCGCTATAAGGATATTGAGGTTCACCTCGGAACAAAGGGTAATACCTGTATCAGCGAGACTATGACAAACCCCAATAACAGCAGCCTTGTTGAAGGCACCGAGATCCGCAAGTATGTATTTGGCGAATTTATAAGCCTTGAAGGACCCAAGTCCACGACCGGTGCACTTCGTATACTTCCCGAATGGAACAAGTATACAATGACCTTCGAGGTTACAGAAACCTGCAGCGAGCTCATGCTTAACCAGCTCTTCCCGATAGTATTCCTTTCGAAGAGCGGAGCAGAGAACCAGATTCCGTTTGATCTTGACGGACTTTCACTTGTTGAGGTAGAGCTTAATACCGATACCGGTAAATATGAGGTTGTCGGCGACGAGCTTATTGATTCCAAGATGGGTACAAACAGTAATGTTCACTGGTATACTCACAGCAGTCAGGCTATCGGCGTTGGCGCGAATGTCACATATCTCACCGAAACCGAGTACAAGCGTGCAAGCGCAAAGAATGACGACACCGTTACTGCTCTTGAATATGTAAACGATGATGTACTTACAATGGGCGTTTACACCGTAAGCGGTAAATTCCGTCTCTCGGCAATCGACCGTGCAGACTTCGTTGCAGACACTCGTGTTTGGACAACTGACACACTCACACTCTCGCTTGACAGTGATGCGATCATCTACGAGGGTGGCGTCAATACCGCAACAATCGGCGTTGATTCATGGACTGATGTAACTTATACATTCACTCTCACGGGAGAAACCTCGCTTGAAGGTCTTACGCTTGCTCTCAGTGACACTGCAGAGCTTGATTATAAGGATCTCGCAATCACAAAGATCAAGGATATCAACGCAAACTGGAGCGCAAACGATGTTCCTGCAACAACCGTTAATGATGTTCTTGACGGCGCAGAAACAAACGAGTATATTCACGTGTACGACCGTATTTCCGAGCTTGACCTCGTTCAGTACAGCGATGCGGATGTAAACCTCACAGCAGGGGAAGCATACACACTGTCTGTTTACATGAGAGAGGGCAGCACCATCGAGGACAGAACGGCTGACACAACTCCCGTTCAGATTTATTACAGCGCACCGACCACAGACCGTCTTGTAACAAGCGACACTGTAACCGATGCACTTGACGGCGATTTCCATGCCGATCTCGATGCGGCACTTGTCGGCGATGGTTGGGCTAAATACACGATGACATTCACTCCCATCGAGGATCAGACAGGACTTAAGGTTATCTTCAAGATCCTCGGAAATGCTGACTTTGCAACGACCTTCGATATTGACGAGCTTTCGCTCGTTTCTGCCGACGGTACAGAGCTTATCACTGACGGCGTATGGGAAACCGTTTCTTATGCCGAGGATACAGGCGTTAAGGCAGTAACTCTCACAGAGAGCTCATACAACAGAGGCGTTAACGAAACCGAGGACAATACCGTTCTTACATATATCGACACTGCTAATGAGGCAGGCACATATACAGTAAGCGGTAAGGTTCGTCTTGCTTCACGCAGTACAGCTCTCGTTGAGTACACACTCAAGCAGTACAGACCTGACCTCTGGCTCTCGGTTGTTACAAACGATAACAACAAAGCAAACATCGCCGTATATGCAGGCGATACAGCCGGTGACAGCGCAGTTATCACGGACGAGTGGAGTGAGATAAGTCTCACCGTCAGTGCAGATTCTGCGTTTGAGGCACTTACACTTGTTCTCGACTGTGCATACGATCTCGACTTTGACGATCTCACGGTCACTAAAGTAAACTAAGAAAGGAGATATGACAAATGAAAAACAGAATATTAAGCTTCTTTCTTGCCGCAGTAATGCTCGTTGGTCTTGTACCGGTACTTGCAAATGCAGATACGGTTAAGGCGACTGAAACTGTTGCAGGCTCAAGCATAGTTTGGAAATATCTCGATGACAATACCGACCCTGCAGGTGCAGACAACGCACTTACAGGTGACGCACGTCTCACATGGACTGCTATCGATTATGACGACAGCGCATGGAAGACCGCCGCCGGCCCGTTCGGTTCAAGAAAGGGCAGCACAGAGGTTGACACCGGTTACACCGCAAACACACTGCTTTCGGGTAACGACGGTGCAAACAACTATATGGCATATTTCTTCCGTGCCGAGCTTGAAATTGAATCTGTGGAAGATGTTGTAAGCATTGAGGGCTCGGTTTCGTATGATGATTCAATGGTGCTTTACATCAACGGAACTCCCGTTGCAAGCGGCGGCAATACAGATTACACCTATAATCTCGAATATTGCGGCTCGGGCACATCTCCCATCGCTTCAACCACATTCAGTGTAACCGACACGAGTATGCTCGTTGACGGCACAAACATTATCGCGGTTGAACTCCATCAGGACGGCGCAGTAAGCTCCGACAGCTGGTTTGATCTTACATCGCTCAAGATCACCACAAATGAACCGGCTTACAGCAATATCAGCGTAAACATCGGTGCATTCTATAACGAGATGAACTTCGTATGGCATTTCAACGATTCCGCGGCAGGTACACTTTACGTTGCAAAGACCGCTGATCTCGTTGACGGCGAAATGCCCGAGAATGCTCTCACATTCACCGCGACAGCAACTGCGGCTAAAAACGGCGTTGATTATTACAACAAGGCAACCGCAAAGGGGCTCCTTGAGAACACCGAATATTCTTATCAAATCGTGACAGGCGATGTCAAGTCTGATATTTACACCTTCAAGACCGGTGCTCCCACGGGCGCATTCAGCTTCCTTTTTGCAGGTGACCCGCAGGTTGGTCAGACAAGTGTTGCAGTTGACCAGCCTTTATGGGCAAGCGCACTTGAAAAGATCGATGACAGCGTGATCTTTGATGATGCTTCGTTCATGATGGTTTCGGGTGACCATGTAAACTGGGCAGGTAACGAAGCTCATTACGATGCATATCTCGATCATGAGTTCCTTTATAATATTCCGACTGTTGACGTTATCGGTAATCACGACAGCTTCAATAATGCTTGGAAAAATGATGAGTATCCGTCAGAATATAAGAGCTCGATCTTCTATGAGCATTTCACTCTCCCGAATGAAGGCTTGAAGGGAAGCAATGGCGCGGCTGATGCAGGCGGCGACTCGTGGCTTGTGTACAACAACGTGCTTTTCATCAACCTCAACACTAACAATACCAACAACGCTACTCACATAGCGTTCATGGAGGACGCAATTGCGGCTAACCCCGATGTTTCGTGGAAGGTTGTAATGTTCCACCATTCGGTATACAGTGTTGGTTACCATTCGGCAGATGATCCTATTGTAACGCTTCGTAACGCTCTTGTTCCCGCGATTGCAGAGCTTGATATTGACGTCGTTTTAATGGGACATGACCACGTTTACTGCCGTACTTACATGATGGACGGCCTCAATCCGATGACGGATGCAAGCATTTACGATGATGCTAACTATTCCTCCATCACCGATCCCGAGGGTGTACTCTATGTAACTGCAAACTCCGCTTCGGGTACGAAATATTACAGTGTCCTTGACACGATCAATCCCTATGCGGCAGTTCAGAATCAGGAAAGAATACCTAACATTTCAAAGGTTTATATTTCCGATACACAGTTTGCAATCACAACCTACCGTTTGACCGATATGAGTGTTGTTGACACATTCGCAATTAACCGCAAAGAAACTGCTCCTGATTCAGATGTTGTTAAGGTTAAGGTACTCATAAACACTATCGGCGAGGTCAACCGTGATGCCATCCCGGCAATCAAGGCTGCACGTGAGGCTTATGATGCACTCACAGATGAGCAGAAGGCACAGGTTACAAACTATGATGTTCTTCTTGCGGCTGAAGCAACCGACTTTGATGTGGCTGACGTTGTGACTCTCATCAACAATATCGGCAAGCTTGACGCTGACAGTGCAGCAAAGGTTGAAGCGGCACGTGAAGCATATGACGCACTTTCTGATGAGCAGAAGGCAAATGTTACAAACTACGATGTTCTTCTCAAAGCAGAAGCGGCACTCGCGGCGGCATTTGATCCTACGGTTATCGTTACCTCCGGCTACGATGCAGAGATCGGTCTTACATTCCCCGAGTCGGGCGATTACGTTCACGTGAGCGGACGCGACTATAACACCGAGGGCGTTATATACAGCGATACGACCGAAGGAAAGTTCACCTCCGGAACATCCTATACGATTTCCATGAAGATCCGCACAATGCCTTATATCCCTTCAACTATCGCAACCTCGTATAATGCAAGCCTTGCTGTCGGAGATTTACCGGCAATCATTCGTGTACTGTCTCCCTCTTGGTCAGCTGAATATTTTGTAAAAATTCTAATGACTCCGGAGTGGGTTACATATACGACTGAAACAACCGATTTCACCGGCTCGCTTTACTTCTTAGGCTCAGGCGGCGGTTACGGTTATGCTCCGTTTGACGTTAAGGATCTCACGATCGTTGAGACCGGATCGACCGAAAACCTTGCAAGCAATACCCTTGGTGCATTCGACGGTACTGCAGGCTGGAAAACGACCGGTACAAACGGAACGCTTAAAACGCTCGCATTTGAAACTGTTGAAAACGACAACGGATATCTCACGGTTCCTGCATCCGATGCAAGCACTGCATTTACCTTCAACAGTGAAGAAACATTTGCAGCAGGCAAGTATACCGTTTCGGGCGATTTCAGACTGAATACTATTGACTATAATAAGTATACAGCAGATGTTGCCACTCTCAGTGCAGATGCGAACCTTGCAAATCTCACGATGAGCATGGATGCAGACACCACAGCCGAGATAAATGCAGAAAACTGGACGACTGTTACATTCACAATTGACAGTGAAGCTGCATTTGCAAAGAATGATATCGTATTCACTCTTGATGATGCGCTGGCACTCGATGTGAAGAATCTCGATGTTACACTTGTTGAGGAGTACATCTCCGGCGTTGCACAGATTGGTGAAACTCCTTACGCAACACTTGCAGAAGCAATTGAAGAGGCGGCAGAGGGCGATACTGTTGTGATGCTCGAAGACGTAACTCTTAGTGAGACACTTACAATTGCGGCAGACAAGAAGCTCACAATAGATCTTGCCGGCAAGATAATCTCCGGCGTTGAGAGCGAAGCATCCGCATCTGCTGTTATCATCAATAGAGGCGAGCTCACGATTGTTGACAGCGTTGGCGAAGGAAAGATAACCTCCAAGGCACTTACACCCGATACCGATTGGGGTGATGGCACGGAAAACGAATATCCTTCTTACGCAAATAACACTATTAACAACTACGGCAAGCTCACACTTGTATCCGGTACGATTGAAAATGCCACCGAAACAAGCGGAGCAATCTACGCGATCGACAACTACCAGAACGGCGAGATCGTTATTAACGGCGGTACGGTAACAGCACCGAACGCAACAGCGATCCGTATGTTCTATTCCAATGGCGGCTTAACCGTTACAGACGGAGAAATTAACGGCAGCTACGGCGTCATTGCACATCAGAACGCAAACAGCACAAGCTTCAATATTTCCGGCGGTACATTTACAGCAACAGCTGACGAAGGCTATGCTCTCTATGTATGGTCACAGGGCGACCGTTCGAATGTTGAGGTGACCATCAGCGGCGGTACATTTGACGGCGACGTACTGTTCGGCGGCGGTTCAGCAAACGCTCCCGAGACTACCGAAACAGTAACCATCACCGACGGTACATTTAACGGTTATGTTTGCAGCTATCTCGCAGACGAGGTTGCAGCTCCCGCAATCAGCATCACCGGCGGTACTTACGCTGATAACTATGCTGAAATTTATGCGGCAGATGACGGCTATGAGTTCGTGGCAAACGAGGACGGCACATATGGTGTTGTTGAAATTCCCGAGCCCGAGATTTTCGACATCTCCGGCGTAACCATGACACTTGGCTCGAGTCTGTCACTCGACTTCGCAGTTGATACAGCAAAGCTCACGGGAACTGACAACTATGCACAAATGACCATCGTTTACGCAGACGGCAGAGAATCCGACACGGTTATCGTACCGCAGTCCGAGTGGACACAGTATAGTGGAACAGTTTATACAGCAAAGTTCACGGGTATGGCTGCGAAGCAGATGAACGATGTTGTAACTGCAGTTATCTATAATGCAGACGGTGTGGCACTCACTAACGCAAAGAGCGACAGCATCGAAACTTACGCTGTACGTATGCTTAACGGTGATG